>DATKXE010000499.1:0-4411 GCA_035529195.1 Anaerolineales bacterium | reverse complement strand
ATCTGTACCACGTGCCCTGGCATCAGCTACCATCATGGAATGCACAGTTAACAAAATAGGCCTCTGGGTTTGTATCGGGGGAGGTAAAGGAGTATGCAAATGGAATAGATCAACGTTTGGTTCTAAGCGGCAAATTAACCGCTGCACAAAAAGCTCATGCACTAGCACATGTAATGGATATAGTGGATAATATCGTGGTCGCCAGATGGAAATACCGTCCAACTTTTCGTATAATGGTTTACCTGGCTGCCCTCGAGTGATGATCTGGACCTGGTGGTTATACTCTTTGAGATAATGAGAAAGATTCCATACATAGTAACCAATTCCCTCTGTTGGAGGCAACGGTACTGAAATTAGTAAACATATTCGCAACGACAAATCTCCAGTATGTACTAGGTAAAGTTAACTTGATCTTCTCAATTTTGTTTGATTGGCATGCTTCTCTAGCCATCCACTTAATGCAATTTGAAGGCTATGGTCCTCTAATGTATTGCAATTCAAGTATTTTGTGCTGATGATAGCCTGCCATAGTGTTTCGGGGGAAAGATTCGTCACCACCACAATTTTCCTTTGCTGTGCTAAAGCCTCCGCTAATTCCAATTGATGATCATCGAAGACTTCTTGAAACCGTTTCAAGCGCGGAACTATGACGGCAGGTTTACCTGCCCTCAAAGCATTTAGAATTGAACCAGCCCCGGCATGTGAAACCATAACTCGAGATTCAGATAGCAATATTTGCATTTGAGCTGCATCAGTAAAATCAAAATATGTACAAAACATTGGTGTGAAGTCGCTTGAACCGCGTTGAATGATAATTGATTCATCAACAAGAGTTGCCATCTCATCGGCAGTTTTAATTAATCGATCAAAGGGCTGATTATGCATACCAACTGTTACGAGAATCAAATCAACCCTCCAAAATATTTTGCTTTGGGTCCATATTCGTTTGCTAAACTAGGCCACTGTATCAAAAAGAGATCAACTATTGGATAAACGAGGGGGCCTGTCAACGATTTTGTATTTACTCTACACCAACTTTCTATGTAAACAGTCTTGGCCCCCATCAGCTTTCCGAACCACAAGAATGGTATCGCGATCTCTGCTCCAATGGATAGTACAACGTCTGGTCGCTCTCGAAGAAGAATCACCATTGCTTTATATATCAACTTTGTAGCGCGCCAGGCATTTGTGCCAACATGGTCCAGTAAATACTTTCGCTGTCCAAGATTGGTCTTCTCTGTACGTTGGGATCGATACGTTACTAGAAATTTCTCATAACCGGTCATTGCTGGATAGAGCATCTCCATTTCTGTGAGATGACCGCCATGGGAGCATACCAGGCAAATTTTCATGAATCAGACAAACTTATTTTTTGAATATTCTGTAACGGTGTAAACGTATATCGGAAATTAATGTTTCGGTCACAGATAGTGTGAGAAAACCTAGTTTGAATGATTGGTGAGAACCTTAATATATATACTTTCAATGCGCAATAATTCAAAGATGTTACGTTAGCACCCATGCCAGTACAGGCATAATATGGAGGGAATGCAGCCATCACGTGGGCGATACGCGTATCAAATGATGTCTGTATCCCCGAATGTCAGGTACCAATTATCCGGATCATTAATAATTTGTTGATCAATACTATGATCATTCATGCGGACACCAAAAAACCAATTTTTCAATGAAAATCGCTTGGGCAGTAGGATAAAGCCATTCTGCTTGAGTAAATCGATCAGGTAGTTCTCTCCGTGAGCCAAGTAGGTAGCCAAATCAGCACCAACCTCAAGTATATACTCGCTGATAGCTTTTATAACTTCTTGGATAGCGTCGTCACGATCTGGTTGAGATTCCAGCTCCATGATCATCACCCCACGCAGACCAAACTGCTTCATCACCCGCACTACCGCATATGCTATAAGTTCACCATTTTCTTCAAATGCCACAGCCCTATAATCGCGCTGTGGATTATCGAAATAACGCCAATTGAGATACATGGCATCACGTGTTACTGCAATCTTGTTCGTGTCGTAAGCTCTATGCCATAACTCATCCGCTCGTGAATCAAAGCGTATTATCCAGTGAAGTTGATCACCGATTTCGGACAGTGGTACATGATTGCGGAGAAACACTGCTCTTGTCAGTTGGGCAAAAGGTAATACTGCATGTGCCAGGAAAGGGTTGCAAATAACCTGCTCAATGATTGCTCCAACACGAAGGGGTTTTACATAAACTGGCAGAGTAAATATATGCTTCCATTGTAGCTTTTTTACAAATCCCCCCAGGGAATTATCGTTGGGAAAGCCATAAGTGATTGGGATGTGGTTTTCACCTAATTGTGCATACAATTCATTGGCCAGGGTCCTAAACATTCCTTGGTGACGGTAATCGGGATGCGTCATTGTATCTATAGAAAGTGTGCCCAAAACAGGTATTCCTTGAACCTGCATGTGCATTGGGATCACGGTATATTGTCCAACGATTTTTCCATCATGAACGGCGAGGCGAATTTTGCCTCTTCCAGCTGGATTGTCAATAAATTGCCAATTCCAATAGCCCAACTCGGCACGTTCTAGCTCCCCCTCTGGGAAGGATGCTCTCCATAAATCAATTATTCCTTGCTCGTCACCAGGCTTATAGTTACGAGTTGTCCATTTTATATCCATTTTTGATCATCCATACCGGCATGTCATATTGCTATACTCGTTAAGTGGTGGATGCCTTGTCTGAGAATCTATTAAATAGGGAACTCAGGTATGCTGGATGAAAACCGAGAGCATTAAAATGCCGAATTGTCCTTTCAAAATACTGCATACCTTTATCCTCACGAACGCTATAGGCTCTCTGATAAAAAGGTGTCAGGTGATGTCTCATATCAACCGGGATAATATCTACCAGGTGAAAAAGATACACAAACGGATCAGGAAACCCGAATAGGTTAAACAACAGTTTATAGGTTGAAAATCCAAACAGGCGGATATAACTAGCTGAGACAAGAAGGCGGATCTTTGGAATTACACCGATAGGCAATTCGAGAATGGCATTATTAAAAGGGAAGTGAGGTTGAAGAGGGCTGTTCAAGTTTCGATACATTCCTAGCCTGAAAGATGGGATCAAGCTTGAATCGTACTTGATACCCGCATTTACGAGAATCTCGAATAAATGAGGATCCATAACCCCGCCAGGAGAACGATAACCCAAAGGACAACTGCTAAAAAACGTCTGATAGGCATTTAACCCTTTTTCTATCTCGGTGACAATGTTAGGTTGATACATTATATGGTCATAGCCATGCAACTCAAACTCAGCACCCAAGTGTTGGAAGAAAGAAATCTGATCTCTTTGAGACTCCAGCAGCTTGCCCGTTACAAAAATGGTGAGTTTAATTTCGAATTCGTTGATAATTTTCGCAAACTTGTTCAGAATATTTCTATTCGAAAAGGCTTCGTAAGCTTCAAACGGAGCAACACCTGCATAATCCGATTCAAGATCTAGCGTATAGTAAATAGAATTGTCCTGTTCCATTGATTACCACCAGATCAACAATAAGGCGATTTGTTTTTGAATATAGAAGAGTGGGTCGAATACAATGTGAGCTATCCAGGTGAGTACCCCTTCACCAGTTTGCTCAAAAGCCAGGCGAAATGAGCTGGGTATTAATAGATCGCGGTCTTTAACCCGGCGCAATTGCTGAGTTTGACCTCTTTTACGAATGATTTCGCTCCGATGATTAAATATCCATAAGTATGCCTGTAATTTGTTCCCTGCGTGATTACGATCACGTAACAGAACGAAACCCCACGTCACTACTTCCGCTAATAATAGGACAGGGAGAAGGATCAATAAAGTCAACCAACGATAGCTTTTCAATAACATCAAGTACCGGTTACGTTCTTGATAAAATGTTTTTCTGGGGTTAATGTTCAATTTGTAGTCGTGGTAGACGACCGATTGGGGTACATATAAGCATCTGTGGCCGACAAGCCGCATTCTCAGGGAAAGATCTGTATCTTCCATATAAAGGAAAAAATCTTGATCAAATCCTCCTATTTGATTGAAATATTTACTTCGTATGCAAAATGAAGCTCCGGAAATAGCGGTAATTTCTTCGACTTTCGGATAAGAATCACGCTTTTGCCCCATTCCACGCCCTAAGGTCAACCCACTGATGTGGATATCGTTTCCACAAGCGCTGATGCGATCGGGTTGATCCATTTGGAGAATCTGAGATGTAGCCAGACATGCATCAGGGTGGGTATTAAGTGCTTTGATTAACGCTTCGAGCCAATCTTCTTCTACAAGGGTATCAGGGTTTAGAAAGGCAAGGTATTCGCTATCTGCGGACTTTGCGCCCTGGTTGCAGCCTTGTGCAAAACCCAAGTTGGTCTGGGAGCGTATGAGCTGCACA
>DATKXE010000498.1:0-2263 GCA_035529195.1 Anaerolineales bacterium | reverse complement strand
AACGTATTTCAATGAATATTACCGGCAGCTGGCTGCAGAACGGCCCCAAACGCTTGATTTTCGATGCGTACGCTTCCCTGGATTGATCAGTGCTTTTACCATCCCCAGCGGTGGTACCAGTGATTATGGACCTGAAATGTTGCATGCTGCCGCGCAGAACAAAGCTTATGCTGCATTTGTGCGCCCGGACACCCAAATCCCATTTATGGCGATGCCGGATGCTGTAACTGCTCTGCTCGATCTTTCCCAGGCTCCCAAACAGGCACTTTGCCGTACGGTATATAACGTAACCAGCTTCAGTTTAACTGCTGAGCAGTTTCGCCAGCAGGTACTGATGGCATTTCCCGATGCTGAAATCAATTTTGAACCCGACCTAAAACGACAACAGATTGTGGATAGCTGGCCTGCAGACCTGAATGACAATGACGCACGCCGGGATTGGGATTGGAAACCAGATTACGACATTGAACGATCATTCAGCGAATATCTAGTCCCTAACATTCTCAAACGATACCAGGGGTGAAGCAGTTAGAATTTTGAGTTTTGAGCGTTATCCCCAGAATTTAACTTGATATCATATAGGGATATGATTCTATTCGGAAGGATGATCCACAAGATCCATTATCTTATCCATAATTTCACTTTGAGTGGATTGATGCTGATAATTATATTTTCCGCTTGTGCTCCTACCCAAACCCCGCAGCCAAGCGTGGAATTTACTCCTACTGCAACATCAACATCCTCCCCTACTGCAACTGTGGAATGGTTTCCACCAACCACCACACCAACCATAATTCCAGACCTCGGCAACACCCCGACCCCTGAATTACCTCCAAATCTGGGAGAGGTCATGTTTAGTGATGATTTCACCGAACCCGAGCTTTGGGTCTTGGGCTCTACATCTTCTGGCAACATCTCCTTGGGAGTTAATGAACTCACAATCGCGATTGCTGAACCCGGTGCTTACCAGTACAGCATCCGCAAGGAACCACTTTTGGGGGATTATCACGTTGAGGTCACCACATCTCCTACCCTCTGTCAGGGAGAGGACCAATACGGGCTGTTATTACGAATGTCTTCTCCCGGTAATTTTTACCGCTATGCCTTATCCTGTGATGGAAGAGTAAGGTTAGATCGAGTCATTCAAGGAACAGCTACCTCACCACAACCTTGGATCCAAAATAATTCTATTCCACCCGGTGCACCCATACCATCTCGTTTAGGAGTAAGATTGCATGGAGACGAAATGCGCTTCTTTATTAATGATCAACATCAATTTACCGTTATTGATCCTGCTCTCCAGATTGGCAATCTAGGTGTATTCGCAAGATCATTGGGAGAGACCGCCGTCACAGTAAATTTTTCTAATCTCATTGTGAGACAAATACTTCAATAACAGCCATGGCTAAACGTCCCTTTGTTAACCGATTGAATAATCTTGATCCAAAAACTTGGCTGAAATTCCAGAAATCCTGGTTCATCCACGCTCCTCCCCCACGTAAGAAAGGGGTAATGCGGCATCCAGCAAAGTTTCCGGAAACATTAGCTCAGCAATTCATCGAATTCTTCACGAAAGAAGGTCAAGTCATACTTGATCCTATGGTTGGAACTGGAAGCAGCTTGGTGGCAGCATTGCGATCCGGGCGCAGCAGTATCGGAATTGAACTCAATCCAACCTATGTTGATATAGCCAATCAAGCGGTTGAGAGTGAACAAGAAATTTTGGGTGATGCAGCTCAGCACCTTTCCTGCCAGGTAATCCAGGGCAATGCGCTCAACATATCAAGATTCTTCGAAGAATATCGCTTACCTGCTGTAAATTATGTGCTCACCTCACCACCATACTGGGATATGCTGCATGCTAAAGGTGCGCAAACTCAAAAAAAACGGCGCGCCACAGCAGAACTCGATCTCCACTACTCAGATAATCCTGAAGACCTTGGTAATCTCCACGATTACGATCAATTCCTCGAGAAATTAGTGAATATTTATACTGCGATTAAACCGTATGTTCTACCCCGGGGATATATTACGATTATTGTAAAAAATATTAAGAAGGGTGGAAAAATTTACCCTCTCGCCTGGGATATAGCACGTGAATTGGGAGACACTTACACGCTGAAAGACGAAAAAATCTGGTGCCAGGATGACATTCGCCTCGCACCATATGGATTAGGTAATGCCTGGGTCAGCAACACCTTCCACCATTACTGCCTCCAATTTCGTAATGAGTGAGGTTTTGCGAACAATCCTTTATTTGTCC
>DATKXE010000497.1:0-2495 GCA_035529195.1 Anaerolineales bacterium | reverse complement strand
TCCAACAGCGTCTATGGAGTACTGCACCCCTTTTAGTGTGAAGCTTTTTGGGAAGACTTCTCCCTCAATGTCGAATTGAACTGTTACACCAATTGGTATCATTTGATTATTTACTAATTTGTATGTTTGTGATTTGTTTTGGATAGCTCGTCCCGCATATAGTCTGCCAACAATTTCAACGCCTCTTCAGCGGACTGCTCCTTAACCTTCAGCCGGTCCCCTTCCCAGATGTGTTGCCAGGCTTTGTCCAGGCTGGGTGTGCTCAGCCCAATCCATACCAGACCGACCGGTTTTTCGGGTGTGCCGCCGCCGGGACCTGCAATCCCGCTGACTGCCAATCCAATATCAGAAGCCAGAGCATGGCGGACGCCTTTCGCCATTTCCAACACGGTTTCCTTACTCACGGCGCCGAATTTTTCCAGGGTTTCCCAGCGCACTCCTAACAAACGTACCTTGGCTTCGTAGGCATAAGCTGTGACGCTGCCCATATAATAAGTGGATGACCCGGGGACATTTGTGATACGATGCCCTATCAATCCACCGGTGCATGATTCTGCCACGGCTAAGCGCAGACCGTGCTGCCGTAAAAGATCTCCTACAACGATTTCATTTGGTTTATCCATGATTACTCAATTATAACTGGAAAGCTCCCTTGCTGTTTATCTCATGTTAAAATGATCGAATAATGGAAATCTCGGAACATATTCAGGGCATACTTGATAACCTGCCCCCCAAGCCGGGCTGCTATCTGATGAAAGATGATACGGGGGATGTGATTTACGTGGGTAAAGCCATCAACCTTCGCAGCCGGGTGCGTTCTTATTTCCACGCTAGCGTCAAGCATGGATCAAAAACCAACCAGATGGTGCGGCGGATATCCGACATCGAGTGGATTATCGTGGATTCCGAGTTAGAAGCTCTGATCCTTGAAAACAACCTGATCAAGAAGCATCGCCCGCAGTTTAATGTACGCTTGAAGGATGATAAAACCTATCCTTATATCAAGGTGCATTGGGCGGATCGGTTTCCCAAGGTGACTGTCACTCGCAGGATGGTGCTGGATGGATCGCGCTACTTCGGTCCATATACAAGCGTGTGGGCTGTTCACCAGACCATGGGAGTACTGCGGCGGATTTTCCCGTATTTAACCTGTGATCGAGAGATAACCGGGGAAGACAAGCGTGCCTGTCTGTATCATGATATTAAGTTGTGCCGCGCGCCTTGCATTGGGGCGATTGAGCATGATCAATATCGCCAGATGATCGATGATTTATGCAGTTTCCTGGATGGGCGTACCGAAAAAATTGTTGCGCGTATGCGTTTGGAGATGGAGAATGCTGCTGAGGGGCTGCGCTTCGAGCGGGCAGCTACCCTGCGGGACCAGATCACGGCAATTGAGACGATCGTGGAGCGTCAAAAAGTTGTATCGAGTGAGTATATCGATTCGGATGTGCTCGCTCTGGCTCGATCGAATGGAGACGCCTGTGTGCAGGTGTTTTTCATCCGCGGCGGCAAGCTGATCGGGCGCGATTACTTTTTACTGGAAGGTGCCTTGGAGACCTCCGATTCCGATGTAATGGCGGAATTTATGAAGCAGTTTTACGATAAGGCGCCCAAGGTGCCCTCCCAGGTCTTATTACCTCACGAAGTAGAAGAAGCCAGGATCATCCGCCAGTGGCTCAGGCAAAAACATGCAGGCCAGAAAATTGAAATCCTGGTACCTCGCCGCGGTAAGAAGCGTGATTTGGTGCTGATGGCGACGGAGAATGCTGTCGAAACGTTGAATTCGCTGCAAGCGCGCTGGCAGGCGGACCGGCACCGGCAAGAGCAGGCGCTTTCAGAGCTGCAAGAGGCGCTGGCGCTGTCAGAACCCCTGAACCGTATCGAATGCTACGATATATCCAATACCCAGGGCACAGCCGCTGTGGGGAGCATGGTGGTTTTTGAGGGTGGTGTGCCTAAAAAGAAACTGTACCGGCGCTTCAACATCCGCAGCGTGGTGGGACCCGATGATTTCGCCAGCATGGAGGAAGTCCTCACCCGGCGGTTCAACCGCTGGTTGGCAGCCAAAGAGATGGAGGGGGAACCAGGTTATAAACCCAACCATGCCTTCGCGCTTCTGCCAGATTTACTGATCGTTGATGGAGGTAAGGGGCAGTTGGGGCGGGCAGTGGAAGTGTTGGAACGCTTTGATCTGTCAGCAATTGTGCCGGCAGTGGGGCTTGCCAAGCAGAACGAAGAGATATTCCTGCCTGGAAAGCCCAAGCCAATCCTGCTGCCGAGTAAATCTCAAGGCTTATATTTGCTGCAGCGAGTGCGGGATGAGGCCCATCGCTTCGCGATTAGCTCCCATCGCAAAAGACGAACAAAGGAGGGCTTAGCCTCGCGTTTAGAAACGATCCCGGGTATCGGACCTGCCAAAAGGAAAGCTCTGCTGAACCACTTCGGATCAATTGATAAGATTATAAAAGCGACTATTGCTGAACTCTCCGCTG
>DATKXE010000496.1:0-12159 GCA_035529195.1 Anaerolineales bacterium | reverse complement strand
GCATTCGGATTCCTAGAATCCACTATTAAGTTCCCCTGGACATCCGTCAGCTGCAGATTTTGGCTCATCATCCCCCCCATCCCAGGAGGATTTCCCTGGGTACCGCGGCGATTTCCCTGATATTGACCTGGAAATTTCAGTACCTGTTCTGCTCCTTCCCATGATTGATTGCTTTGGTAATAATCTTCTAGATCAGTGACAATGCTTTCGAGTCCTGCCATTCCTCCTCGAAACATGTAGGTCTGGACCTCTTGGATCGCTCCACGCCTGACGATGATCAGCAGGCTAAGTATAGATACCATTGCAATCAGAATGAATGAGAGAAACAATCGCCAGCGCATGACAGATAGGTTGATTAAGGGTATATTCTGAAAGGATTGCAGGAGTTCATGATTTCATTTTTTTCGAGAAGCGGTACCCGACCCCGAAAACGGTCTCGATATAGATCGGGTTCTTTGCTTCCGGTTCAATTTTCGCGCGTAAGTTTTTGATATGGGCATCGATGGTGCGCTCATAGCCCTCATAGGCAGCGCCTTGGGATGCCTCCAGCAATTGCAGGCGGCTGAATACCCGGCCAGGCTGCGAAGCCAATATCTCCAGGAGTTTAAACTCTGTGGGAGTTAGATCGATGGGCTCTTCATCTCGAGAAACCGCGTGCGCAACAAGATCGATTTCCAAAGAACCTGCATGCAGCACATTGCGGTTGTTCTGAGTAGTACCTGCCCGGCGTAAAACCGCGCGCACACGTGCCACGACCTCACGTGGTGAGTACGGCTTGGTGATGTAATCATCCGCCCCTAACTCCAATCCGATCAGGCGATCTGTCTCTTCAACCCGGGCAGTCACCATGATAATCGGTGTGTCTGCTTTCCGCCGGATCTCGCGGGCAACATCCAGGCCATCCATACCTGGTAAATTCAGATCAAGGATCACCAGATCTGGCTCCTTCTGTGCCCAAATCGCTAGTCCAGTATCCCCTTGATCGGCAGATATAACTCGGTAATTAGCCCGTTCAAGATAAGAACGGAGCACCCGCACCAGCTCATTTTCATCTTCGATAATCAATATTGTTGGCATTGGTTTCCATATCTAAATCGGAGCAAACCATCAGCAGTAATTTTCCTACAATCTGCGGTAATAATATTGGGTACATATTTGTGTGATTATACAACACCAGTGGGTAGAGGTTTTCCACTACCCACTGTTCTTGATAAGAAAGTCGTTCTACGAATACAATCGTGTTACTTAGGGAGCATTCCACCTACCTTGGGGACCCCGTTGATATCCCTGCTGGTCGCCACCATCAGAACTCATGCAGCCACCATATCCTTGACCGAAACCTCTTCCCTGAAAGCGTGAGTTCATGAAATCAGCCTGTTCCTGGCTCATAGTGCCTTCTTCCACAGCCTGTTCCAGCATGGTTGAACGTGCTTGCTGCATGATGGTAATAAACTCTTCCCAGGTGGCTCCTTCCGACTCGACGATCTGCCACATCGTCTCACCGCCTTCGAGACGTGCTTCCAGCTGCTCTGCTGTTATTCCAAGCGTCTCAGCAAAGCTTGCGAGCATAACTTCGTGGTACGAACCAACTTCGCCATATGCCATTCCACCACCATACCGGCCTCTACCGCCCATCATTCCATGACCATAACCAGAATTGGTGAATGGCTGCGGCGACTCTGTTTGGGCAAAGACCAGGACCGTTGCTCCAAGCGCGAGCAGTGTTGTTCCAAGCACACCAACAATAATCAATAACTTTTTCATTTTTTTCTCCTTGCTTCACAATATTTTTGAAATTACATCTGTATAACTAGACCTAGGATAACCCAGCCATGTGAAGATTTTGTGAATGGTCTTTGTAGAGGTTGTGAATGTTTGCATCAATCTGGGTGCGCTAGTATTACTTTATGTCATCAGGTTGATTTATCGGTGTTGGAAGAACATTTAATAATGCTCAGTAAGTCATCTCAACAATCAAACCTATGTAATTATGTTAGTTTGTTTTTGGTTAGTTTATAGTGTAACAAAAGTAATATTCCGGCGTTATCCCTATCAAGTATAGCCTAAAAGTACTATTGGATCGACTTTGGGGAGGTGTCTACCACACAAATAAGGTGAAAAACAGCGCAGAAAAGGCAAACCTGTCGAAAGGCAGGGACGCAAAACTACAGTCTAAATGGCTTTTCAGCCACATGACAGTTGGGTTACCTAGGCTTATAAAGTAGCAAAGAAAAGGTATACCTGTCGAAAGGCAGGGGCACAAAGCTACGGTCTAACCGGCCACATGGCCGCATGACAGACGGGCTGCCTAGGCAAACGCAAATAATTTCGCCCCTCAGGCACCCAAGACCTGAGGGGCTCACTTTTTGAAATCGAAGGGGTAGTAACTATGGACACTGTACGAAATACATTCCTCATCCTGCTAATCTTGATCTTGGTTTTCGGATCTTTCTTCTTATTGGAAAGACAGGACCAGGTATCAAAAGTTCAAACAACACCACCAAGCACCCGTTATTCAACCAGCGTAGCCTGGCTGGAGGTTTGCGCAGTATATTCTTCCGAACCGCTGGGTATTCTTAATGAAGTGTAAGCCAATTGCTCACATATATCAGATTGACATGCGTATCTTATTGATATGCAAATATAAATCTAAATCAGAGTGTATACACAGTTTTTTTGGTTTTTCGAGGACCGCAAGATGATTAAAAGGAAAGCTCCTGCTCAAATTATTCTCTCGATGCTGCTTCTGGCTGCAATGCTGGCCCAGATTAACTTACATTCAAGTACCTCCCCAACAAATCTGCACCCATCCTTAGCCGAGATCGCAGCTCAGTCCCCCAGCCAGATGGTCTCGGTCATTATCCAGGTGCAGGATAACAAACATGAAGTTGAGCAGCTCGTATCCCGTTTGGATGGAGAGATCACCCACGACCTGCACATATTGAACGCTTTTACCGCTAAGCTGTCCGCCGAATCAACTTTATATTTGGCGGATGATCCCAATGTCCGTTGGGTATCCTTGGATACTCAAATCGAAGACTCCAAAGGGAAATCGGTCAAGGAAGGTATTGAATTCGTTCCTGAACCAGAAAACTACTTCCTCGAAACCCTTAATGTCCAACCTTTGTGGGATATGGGATTACAGGGCCAAGGTATTACAGTAGCTGTAATTGATAGTGGGGTAAATTTAGAGAAAGATCTGCAAATAAATCCCAAAAAAGCTAAACCCGATTCTCGTGTTATTGAACAGGTAACCTTCAACTCGAATTCAGGTCATGCCAATGATGCCACCGGGCACGGCACCCATGTTGCCGGCATCATCGCCGGCAGTGGATACCGCTCGGATGGACTTTATGCAGGCATCGCTCCACAAGTCAACATCATCAGTCTAAAAATTTGCGATGACATGGGTATGGCATACGAATCTGATGCTATTGAAGCCATGCAGTGGGTCTTGGAGCACAAGGACCAGTTCAACATCCGTGTGGTAAATATGTCAGTGAACTCCACACAGGAAAGTTCTTATCATTCGAGCCCCTTAAATGCAGCCGCGGAGATCTTGTGGTTCAACGGCGTAGTGGTGGTTGCCTCCGTCGGAAATAAAGGTGCTGGTGGTGGATATAACACTGCAAATGCTGCCCCAGCCAATGATCCCTTCGTCATCACGGTTGGAGCAACTGACGAGCACCAATCTCCTGATCCTTCCGACGATACCCTGGCTTCCTTTTCATCTCACGGAACGACCTCGGATGGCTTCAACAAACCTGAGCTGGTCGCTCCCGGGACCGAAATTATCAGCATTCTAGGACCGGAAAATTGGATTCCCGAATATCCAGACCATGTCGTCATGAATGGTGAATATTTCCGCCTTAGCGGTACCTCAATGTCAGCCCCGATGGTCGCTGGTGCTGCAGCCCTGTTGCTGCAAGATGAACCCTATTTGACCCCGGATCAAGTGAAATTCCGGCTCATGGATTCAGCTCGCTTTTTCGGCGGCGGAAGCGCCTATCTCGATATAAATGCAGCGGTAGCTGGTCATTCACTAGCATCAGCAAACACGGGCGTGACTGCCAGTCAACTGTTATGGTCCGGGGACGACCCGGTAACCTGGGATAGTGTGGCTTGGAATTCTGTCGCCTGGAACAGCGTGGCATGGAACTCCGTAGCCTGGAATTCTGTCGCCTGGAACTCAGTAGCATGGAATTCTGTTGCTTGGAACAGCGTTTTTTGGGGTGATTGATTAATCATCAGGAGTTATTGTCCATCCGCTCTCAGCACAATAGGAAATCATGTGAAAGATTTTTCCTGGCAAACCAAAACCTATATCATCCTCACCATCGTCACCGGATTTGCGATTTTCGCCTCGTTGGCACTCAATTCGGATTGGGGTAATTATTTGTCAATCCTTGCCTTGAGCAGCCTGGCATCCGTGACCTTATTTTTCAAGGTCGAGGGCACAACAAATAGATCACACTACAATATCAGCTTCATGGTTTATGGGTTTACCCTCGCCTTGCTGGGCGTTGAAGCTTGCATCGTCGTAATTGTCACATCGAATTTGGTGGATTGGGCCTGGCATAAATCTCCTTGGTTTATTCAGGGATTCAATATCGCCTCTTTCGTCATCGTTGCTTACCTATCCGGATTTCTCTACCAATTCATCAATCCCTCGATGTCTTTGGTCTCATTAGAAGGCGTGCTTGGAATTATTACCAGCCTGGCATTTTTTACCTTATTTAATCACCTGCTGATCGCATTGGTGGTTTGGCTGGCTCGTGGGGAAAACTTCTCGAAATCTGGACTCTTCGATGTACTCCCATTGATGATAGATTTCACTCTCCTGTGCATGGGAGCCGGTGCTGCTTTGATCTGGATAATTAATCCATTCGCAATTCTGCTAGCCATCCTGCCGCTTTACCTGATCTTTACCACTTTAAAGGTTCCTGCATTAGAAAGGAAAACCGAGATTGACTCAAAAACAGGACTCTACAATGCGAAGTATTTTTCCAAAGTATTAAAAAAGGAGCTTGAACGCGCTCACAATTTTGACCGCCCGCTTACGGTAGTACTCGCCGATCTAGATCTGCTTCGCAACATTAATAATACTTATGGGCATCTCGCTGGGGATGAAGTATTAATTGGTGTTGCCAATCTCCTCAAGGACTCGCTGCGCGAATTCGACGTTGTCGCCCGTTTTGGCGGTGAGGAGTTCATCATCCTCATGCCAGAGACGACCCAAAAGGAAGCTTTTCAGGTGATCGAGGAAATTCGCACCTCCATAGACCAGACCAAATTCTCGATCCAAACCAGGATCAACCCGATCAAAATCACTGTTAGTTTTGGGGTTGCCGGTAGGATAAGGTTCTCAGAGACACCTAATGAGATCATTCATAATGCTGATTCCGCGCTTTACCATTCAAAATTATCTGGCCGTAATCGTACCTGCGTATATACTGACCTAGGTTTCGAAGTGCTGTACGAACCTGGCGATGAATTCCCGCTGGACCGAACTGGCCTGCCCGTGGAAAACATTACCACGCACAGCAAATTAGAAAATTCACCTCACTCCCTACCGAAAATAGCGTCTCAAATAGAACCAGGATCCAAGAATCCCGAACCACCCCCTCAACCCGATGCCAAACCGCGACCAAGCTGGCTTATCAACCTTTTTATCGGTATCTTGATCCTGGTCGCTTTCCCATTAAGCCTGTTTATCAATGCTGCAGTTCCAGGTATCGATTGGTTCGGCCTGGTCTTATTTGCATTGATGGTAGTCGTCACAGAAGTATTATCGATCGATATCTATGTTAAGAACACATCCGTATCCACTTCGGCGGCTCCAATTCTTGCAGGAACATTGCTTTACGGACCTGTAGGAGCGGTTGTATTAGGTCTCACCTTCGCTCTGGTTGCTAAATTTAAACATCACAGCCCTCTTAACCGCTTTGTCTTTAACTGTATCAATCAGATAATTGCTGGATTGCTGTTATCCGGTTTGATCCTGTTGGCTGGTAAAACATTTACCGATTATTCCCTGATCGTACAACTTCTGATTTCCGTGATTTCAGCCCTGCTCGTCTTCCTCAGCACAACGATATTAATCGCCTTGGCGATAAAAATCGACGCTGGCATCTCATTCCGGCAAGTCTGGAAAGAAAAATTTAGCTGGCTAACTCCATATTACATCTCCATGGGATTAATCGCCTATGCGCTGATTTTGGGCTATCAAACTACAGGTTTTATCGGACTAGCTGTCATAACGATCCCGCTGCTGATGCTCCGGCTCAGTGTAAAACAGTACATCGATCGCACCATTTCAATGGTAAATGAGCTGCGCGGGAAGAACCAACTTCTTGAAAGTAGTTCAGATCAGATTTCGCTGCTCAATGAAGATTTGTTGATTGCCCTGGCAGAGGTGATCGATTTGCGCGATCCTTTCACGTTGGGTCATTCCCAATATGTGACCCGTTATTCGGTTTTGATCGCTAAAAAATTGGGTCTGCCTCCAGAAAGTATCGAACTAATCCGCAAGGCGGGTTTGCTCCACGACATTGGAAAAATCGGAATACCAGATGCTATCCTATTAAAATCTTTCCCCTTAACGGAGAAGGAGTACCAGATCATCCAACGACATACCACTCTTGGCTCAGACATCCTGGAAAAGGCTCATTCTCTCAAGCATCTGGCACCCATCGTCCGCCACCATCACGAACGCTATGATGGCAGCGGATACCCGGACCGCCTCAAAGGACAGGACACCCCTATCGAAGCTCGCATCATCGCCATCGCAGATGCTGTCGAAGCGATGGCCTCTGACCGTCCATATCGACGTGCATTGAGTTTCAATCGGATTGAAGAAGAATTAAAAAGATATTCGGGAAGCCAGTTTGATCCCATGATCATCGAGACTATGCTGCAGATTTTGCAGGAACGAAATGAATATCTCCTGGTCAATTCCGCAGAAAAACTGACTGTTGAGCAGTGTGAATATGCTTTCGTAAATCCAGAAGCGCATTCAGTAGTTGAAAATTAATCAATTCATTGCAAATATACATTATTGCTTTGATATCAGTCTGGGAAAGGGAATAGAGTTTGACATAAACCTCACTCCTCACCAGCCAATAGTTTTATCTTTTCCCATGGTGGCAGATTTGACTCTTCTGCTAATATATTCCGTAATTCAAAAATTTGATCCCGCAGCACAGCCGCTTTTTCGAATTCCAAATCTTGGGCCGCGATCTTCATCTGCTTTTCCATCTCAGTGATCAAGTTCCGGATTTCAGATTCAGGTAAACCCGCAGCGCCATCGATTCGGTATTCCGTTTTCGATTCAGCAACAGAGTGCATGGTGACTTGGTCTGTCAGGTCGCGTACTTGTTTGATGATGCTCATTGGTTCAATACCATGTTCTTCGTTATATGCGGCTTGTATTTCCCGGCGGCGGTTTGTCTCATCTAGCGCTCTTTGCATAGAATCCGTGACTTTGTCAGCATACATGATCACCTTGCCCCGCACATGGCGCGCCGCCCGTCCTATGGTCTGGATTAACGCGGTGCCTGAACGTAGAAATCCCTCCTTATCTGCATCCAGGATGGCTACTAATGAGACTTCTGGTAAATCCAGACCCTCTCTCAACAAGTTAATTCCAACAACGACATCGAACACTCCCAGTCGCAGATCGCGCAAAATCCCTACTCTTTCAAGCGTGTCGATCTCGGAGTGTAAATAATGGACTTTCACGCCCATTTCCATCAGGTAATCAGATAACTTCTCCGCCATTCGCTTGGTCAAGGTTGTCACCAGGGTGCGTTCACCACGCTCCACTCGCTGGTTGATTTCCGTAATTAAGTCGTCCACCTGACCTTCAATCGGTCTCACTTCGACTTGTGGGTCTACCAAACCCGTTGGGCGGATGATCTGTTCCACAACTTGATCTGTTTTCTTGAGTTCATAAGGTCCGGGAGTGGCGGAGGTATATATGGTGTAGCCCATGTGCTCTTCAAATTCGTCGAAAGTTAATGGGCGATTATCGAGCGCGGATGGCAGTCGAAACCCATAATTTACCAGCACTTCTTTCCGTGAGCGATCGCCGTTAAACATGCCGCGCACTTGCGGAATCGTCATATGAGATTCGTCTATTACCAACAGGTAATCAGCGGGGAAATAGTCCATGAGGGTCCAGGGATGGGAACCAGCCTCTCGTTGGTCCATATGTCGGGAGTAGTTTTCTATACCCGAGCAGTAGCCCACTTCTCGCAGCATTTCCAGGTCATATAACGTGCGCTGTTCCAGGCGTTGAGCTTCCAGTAGTTTTTCCTCTGTTTTGAAATGATCAATTCTCTCGCCTAATTCATCCTCAATGTCCTTGATCGCTGCCCTCAACTTATCTTCTTCTGTGATGAAATGTTTGGCGGGATATATTGCTATCGAAGACAATTCTCTGCGAAGTTCACCTGTCACTGGGTTAAATTCAACAATCCGTTCAACTTCATCTCCAAAGAATGTGATCCGGTAACCAAATTTATCTTGATATGCAGGGATTACTTCCAAGGTATCTCCCCGCACCCGGAATGTACCAGGGCGCAATTCCATATCATTGCGCTCGTAATGGCTCTCAACCATCTGCCTCAGAAGTGAATTACGCCGGTATACGTTCCCACTTTCCAGATTGATCACCACGCGGCCATAAGCCTCTGGATTCCCAAGCCCGTATATACATGAGACCGAGGCAACGATGATCACATCTTTACGCGACATCAGAGCAGTAGTGGCAGCCAGCCGCAGTCTTTCAATCTCCTCATTTACATCGGTTTCCTTCTCAATGAAAAGATCATGGCGCGGTACATATGCTTCCGGCTGGTAGTAATCATAATAGGAGACGAAATATTCAACTGCGTTTTCGGGGAAGAAATCTTTGAATTCCGCATATAGCTGCGCTGCAAGCGTTTTGTTATGAGCCATGATCAGGGTTGGCTTTTGGATCTGGTCAATTACCGATGCAATGGTATACGTTTTACCGGTTCCCGTAGCCCCAAGCAGCACCTGATCTTGCGCTTCATTATTGATCCCTTTTACCAGCAGCCGGATAGCTTCTGGTTGATCTCCTGTTGGTTGAAATGGCGCTTGAAGTTTGAATTCCATATAACCTCTTGGATTAAAGTAAGAAAGTCCTAAACCCTTCTCAGGTGAACATCTGCAAGAACCTTAACGATCACATAATTCGGATTATGACTATAGTCCTGGCTAATTTCCAATCCAGTACAGCAGATTATTCTCTAATATAAATTGGATTGCTGAATATCCACGCCCGTCTTTTACCCAGATAGCGAAGGAAAACTTCAATCCGGTACACTCCTACCTCGGTGGCAATATAGCTGCATATTTCACGTTTAGTCCACGTTTTGATCACCTTCCCATTCCTAAGCAAGCGACATTCTTCCCGCTGCGGGAGGTGAATCTGCAAAGTAACACCTTGGTTGAGAGCGATCTCATCCCCCATCAAAGCTGTTCCATCTTTGCCCTGGGCAGTAAATCGAAATCCGCGAGTCGCTGCAGGTAGATCGTACCCGATAAATGCATGCCCTTTAGCGAGTGCTTCCAGGATGATGCCTCGATCATGGTTGAGTTCTCCTTTTAAGGGTTTTTCAGTGATCAAGTGTGTATTGACAGCCTGGAAGTGAAATTTATAAGGGAAGATTGTCCTTCGTATGGGTCCCACGGATACCTGAAATGCATGAGCATCAGAGCCACCCACTGCAACTACCTGCTTACCGCTTTCCAATAGCTGGTCCCATTTTTCGATTGCAGCAGAAAACGGTCCCCGACCTACCAATTTTGGATTAAACGCATAGTAAACCGCTCTAAACCAATCCTTCAGTAATGACTTGAATTCAGACATCGCATTCCACAATTCAATGCCGGTGAAATTTTCCACCTCCCATTTCTCCCAGGAGATATCCGGCTCACCAAAGGCTGGAGCGGCTGGATCGACCGGGTGGGCAATAAAAGCTAATCCACCAGCTTTTATAACGCTGTCAACCAGGTGCTGGGTATCTCCTGCAAGATTCGCCATTTCCTTTGAAGCACCTATCACCAGCAAATGATTCTTCTGGGGATTCGCGGATTGATCATGAACCTCTTCTCCGACCAGCATCAGCACTTTGCGATCTCCTTCCTGATAATACCTGGCCGGACCGGTTACCAGGACATTATGGTCGGTGGTTATGACAGCATCTAATCCGGTCGCCAAAGCGGCGGTAACGATATCCGCATGCGTACCGGATCCGTCAGAGTAGGTGGTGTGCATATGAAGGTTGATAATTAATTCATTCATGAGTCATTTGACGAAACATATAACGGAAGGTATAATCCGCCTGCTAACAATAGTATTTCTCGGAGGCTTTTGTGGAAAGATATTTGGATATTGCGATGATTATAACGTCAATTTCTTTGATTTTTAGCGTCATCTTGCAAAGTAAGGGCGCTGGATTGGGCGGTTTAGGAGGCACCGATACAGGTGCGGTATTCTCAGCCAGGCGGGGGGTTGAAAAAACTCTTTTCAGGCTCACAATCGCAATAAGTGTAGTTTTTTTTGGTTTGGCCATGGCCACTGTCGTGTTTACTGGATAACCCTTGCTCAAAACGAGGACAAGGTCAATAATTCGCCGAATTATGGGCGATTCACGGCCCAGCCGGTGAACGCCCATTTTTGTTACCTATGAGAAAACTAATTTGGCAGATCGTGATCGTAGTTGTTGCTTTGGCCGCAATTGCATTTTTGCTGTTGAGCCAACAACCCTCGCTGCTCCCAATAACACCTGAAGTCAAGCCATCTGCCGGCGGTGTTTACTCCGAAGCCTTGATTGGTTCATTCAACCGATTTAATCCGGTCTTGGATTATACAAATCCAGTCGACCAGGATGTCGATCGCTTGATATTCAGCAGCTTACTGCGCTTCGATGATCGTGGTATTCCGGTCAACGATCTAATCGAGTCAATGGGTATTTCCCAATCCGGTCAGAATTACAACGTTTCACTGCGCCCGAATGCGGTTTGGCATGACGGGCAACCACTCACCAGCGACGATGTAGTCTTCACGATCAGCTTAATGCGTTCAGAGGAACTCCCGCTGCCCGATGATATCCGCAGCCTTTGGCAGGAGGTTGAAGCAGAAGCATTGGATGAACATACCCTCCAGTTCCGCTTACCTGAACCCTATGCTCCATTCTTGGACTACCTGACTTTTGGAATCCTCCCACAACACCTGTTGGGTGATCTCTCACCGGAAGAAATCATCAATTCTGAGTTTAATTTGCAGCCGGTCGGTAGTGGTCCCTTCCGCTTTGACAATTTCCTGGTGGATGGAGATCAAATTAGTGGCGTAACGTTGACAGCTTTTGAAGATTATTATCACGATCCAGCCTTTATTGAACAGTTCATATTCAAGTATTACCCAGACCCGGAATCTGCCATCACAGCATACCAGTCGGGAGAAGTACTCGGTATCAGCCAGGTAACCAATGATATCCTGCCTCAAGCTTTAGAGGAACCCAATCTCAATATGCATTCTGGACAAGTCCCATTACTCTCCATGATCTTCCTGAATCTGGATAACCCCCAGGTGCCATATTTCCAGGATGTCAATGTCAGACGGGCATTACTAATGGGTATTGACCGCCAGCGCATCATTACCCAGCTCAACGAGGGTCAGGCGACTCTCGCACATGGACCTGTCTTCCCGGGTAGCTGGGCTTATTATGATGGCATTGAGAAAATTGACTACGACCCTGAAGGCGCCATCAACATCCTTCGATCCGCAGGATACTCGATCCCGGCCTCAGGCAATCAGGTCCGAACCAATGATGAGGGTCAATCACTGTCATTCGAATTGGTTTACCCACAAGGGACAAAATACGAGCAGCTGGCAGAAGCTATCGCCGCGGATTGGGAGAGATTGGGCGTTCAAGCGAACTTGGAGGCTGTCGATGCCGATAATCTGGTAAGCGATTTTCTTGACCCGCGGGATTATCATGCCGCGCTGGTGGATATCAACCTGACACGCTCACCCGATCCTGACCCTTATCCTTTCTGGGATCAAGCACAAATAACAGGTGGACAAAACTATTCTATGTGGAATGACCGCCAGGCTAGCGAATATCT
>DATKXE010000495.1:0-3626 GCA_035529195.1 Anaerolineales bacterium | reverse complement strand
CAACCTCTGAAGGCAGTGATACTTATCATGATTCTGATTTTCAACGACCACTGATCCTAATTATTGGCGGCGAAGCTGAAGGCGCAAGCCAAACTGCATACCAGGTTGCAGATTCGCAGATCAAAATCCCGATGCCTGGTGGAGGGGAATCACTAAATGCGTCCGTAGCAGCAGGAATCTTGCTGTTTGAAATCGCCCGTCAAAGAGAGAACAAAAAATGAAAATTCGCTCTATTACCTATTTCGATAATTTACAATGGCCGCTTAACCATTTTCGTATCCAGCAAGCTGGAGGTTTTGTCAAATCTGCGCGCAGTGCTTTTCAAGATGCTGGAATTGAAGTTCAAACCACTCGACTGGCTTCAGGGCCTTTTCCATTGATTCTTGAAGATAAGATAAAACATGAAGCAGTAGTATTTGCTTCAGCATTGGAGAAGCTGCTTATCGGAGCCGGGTTCGATTATGCCTCCATCGGTCCCGCTCTCCCTGATTTCATTGAGAGTTATCAAGTAATACCAGAGGTATTAGCCAATACCCAGAACGTGTTTGCTGCTGGAATAATATCTTCCGCTCAAGATGGCATTGCCCCAGATGCAATCAAGCGTTGTGCAAAGGTGATTAAAGATAATGCCGCTATCTCTCCAGATGGGTTTGCAAATTTGCGATTTGCTGCATTGGCGAATGTTCCCGCAGGCTCTCCCTTCCTGCCAGCTGCTTTCCACGATGGTGGCGTCGAACCTGGATTTGCAATCGCAACAGAAGCAGCTGACCTGGCCGTATCAGCTATCGATAAAACAACCAGCTTAGAAAATGCACGCATTGAGTTAATCAACAGCATCGAAAAGGTGGCTGGTGAAATTGATAGAATTGCTCGTACATTAGCTGCTAAATTTAACCTGAAATTTGCGGGAATTGATTTTTCATTAGCGCCCTTTCCCGCGGTAGAGCAATCCATTGGCACTGCAGTTGAGAAATTAGGAGTGCCAGGGTTGGGCAACCACGGAACTCTGGCCGCGATCGCAATTCTCGCAGAAGCAGTGGAGCGAGCGCAATATCCACGGATTGGTTTTAATGGGGTAATGCTGCCGGTACTGGAAGACACTGTTCTAGCTGGAAGTGCCGTTGCAGGTAATATCACGGTCAATGAACTGCTTCTATACTCTGCTGTATGTGGAACTGGATTGGATACGATCCCACTACCAGGATCGGTAACCGAAGATCAATTGTATGCTGTACTGCTTGACCTGGCTGCCATGGCGCAGCGGTTAGGGAAACCACTCACAGCACGGTTGATGCCAATTCCAGGCAAACAAGCTGCAGAAGCAACTGAATTTGATTTCGAATTCTTCGCGAACAGCAAAATTATGGATCTCAAAGCCAAGCCTTTATCTGGTTCTTTGGTAGAGGATAAACACTTCCAAATCCAAAGCAGAGGGTCTGGAATTTCCACAAAAGGATTAGTTTAATGTCCTGGCATAAGCCTGCGACCATTTTTCTCCTATCATGTTTCATATTTGCAGGCTGCCAACCAGTGGCCAGTTCTGAATCTCCAACTGCGACTATCATAATCAGCCCAATGATTCAGATACCAACCGCAACAAGCCAGGAATCTACACAAACTCCTACACAAGATGTGGGGAGTGAGCCACCTATTGAATTTCCGTCAACAAGTACAGCCATCCCAGAGCCGGAAATGGAAGTAACTAATGAAATTAGTGATGTACTTATTTCTGTGGATGGTTTGGAGATGGCGGGTACGTTTTATACTCCTAAAGATCAACCCCCACCCTGGCCTGGAGCGATACTCTTACACATGTTATGGGGAAATCGTTCCTCCTGGGATGAATTCGCCTTGAAGTTAGCTGATGCTGGATATGCAGTTCTAAACGTTGATATGCGGGGTCATGGGGAAACAGGTGGTGAGGTGGATTGGGATTTAGCAGCCGAGGATCTTCAGCAGGTATGGAGCAACCTAGCTGCAAGACCAGATGTTGACCAGGACCGTACAGCGTTTATTGGGGCAAGTATTGGGGCGAATATGGCTCTGGTAGCGAGTGCAAATGAATCCTCCGTTAGGACAGCGATATTGCTCTCACCAGGCTTGAATTACGCAGGGGTAAAAACAGAAGCCGCTATGCAATCTTATGGAGAACGGCCAGTATTAATCGTTGCCAGCCAGGAAGATACCTATGCAGCGAATTCTTCTGTTGCCTTGGAGGCAGAGACTCTGGGAGAATCTCAATTGATCATGTACGAAGATGCAGGACATGGGATATTCATGTTTCAGGGAGAGACTGATTTATCGCAGCTGATCATTGAGTGGTTAGATCATTACCTGCAATGAGGAAATGGGATTCATTGCTGAATAATTAGTAGATTTATGTTTGTTATCCAGCGAGCCAATATTTCGTACCACCAGTTGATCGTTCAAGTATACCCATCCCAATCAGCTCGCGACGGAGGGTAGCTGTATCCTGGTGGAACTTCTCCAGAATCTGGTTTACCTCTTTTTCGCTGTAGGTGACATCGGGTTGAAAAGATTGGCCCACATGACGTAATACCACATCCAATTTCTTCCGTTGGGCAGGGAGGGTATTCAGCTGACCATCGGGCAAGGAGTAATCCGAGATCACTTTCTGATCATAAGCGTCCATATTAATATCGGAAGCCATGGATGGCAGAGTCTCACTGGATAAAAGACGTTTGGCCATCGATTCCAGCACTGAATTTTCCAGCTGATAAATATTGTAATAGCTGGAAGCTTTGGCACTTACCAAACCAACTTCAGATAATTTTGACAGGTGATGGGAAACCGTGGAGGGTCGCAACTTGAGCATTTCAGATAATTGCTCAACCGTAAAATTTTCTTGAGCGAGAAGCCCCAGTATTTTTAACCGGTTGGCATCAGCCATTGCTTTAAAGAACTCCAGCAGCTCATTGGAGGCCGTTACATTGTTATCCATTTATGAATTCCTGGCAGCTGATTTTTGAGGGTTAATTCGCCAGTAACGGGCACCATTACTTTCTCGTCCGAGATAGCCATAATCAACGAGATAACGGCGGGGAGTAATTGTATCTGGCAAAATATTATTGACTTGTCCTTTGCTGTAATCTGCGTCATTCTCGAAGGATCTGCATACATATTCAAGGATAACGACAATCTTTTTTGACTTTGAGGGGATCATCTTCAAACTGCCGTCATTGTGAGTGTGCTGGGCCAGGATCATCTTCTGATCATTAGGTAAATCGAAAGAGGACTGGTTCGCATCTTTTTTCGGACGGGCGAATTGCTGGCGGATAGTTTGTTCAAGATGCCCGGGATTGAATCGATATCCCTTTTTCCCGCCGCGATCTAAAACATTCACCAGCCTGGCGCATTCAAGCACTTCTAGATGTCGTTGGATATCTTTAGGTTTCATGTCAGCTATCCTGGCTAACTCCAAGACAGAATACTCTCTCAGGGAGAGATACACGCTTAGAGCTAATCGTTTGGAATCAAGTATCGCTTCGAATAAATTGTTGAGGTCTTGGGAAGGGGAAATGGTATCCATTGTTTCTCTTGTAGAATTAATTCGATAATAATCGAAATAATTCTAAGAGATACGATTGGAATTGTCAAGGATCAAA
>DATKXE010000494.1:0-2894 GCA_035529195.1 Anaerolineales bacterium | reverse complement strand
GCGGCACACAAAATCCATTTTAACACCATTCTCCAGCAGAGATTGTTTATCATCAAGTCGTCTGGATATATAATAAGGGAAGTTGCCATTCGATTTTTTGTAAAGTGATTTGAAAGAAAAGGAGTGGAGCCTTCTGATGCTGCTCGTCGTTCTGCTGGGCACATAGGATGTGAAGGAAAGGAGAATTTATGGGAGAGAAGCTGAGCAAGGTTGTAGAAGGGTGGACCGGACCTGGACGCAGCGATGGGGTGATTGAACCGCTGGCGCTGAAAGACGATGGGCTTTATTCGGACATAAACAAAAAAGGTCTGTATGAATGGTGGTATTTTGATGCCCATCTGGATAGCGGTCACACGATCGTAGTCTTTTTTCATGCTTCAAATCCCAATCCAGGTAGGACCGGAAAGATTGGCATTGAATTTATTCTTATCAGCCCAGAAGGTCAAAGAAAACAAGAATTCTTCGTCTATGACAAGTCGGAATTTGCCGCAGCTCATGACAAACCGGAGGTCAGGATTGGTAGGAACTCGATCAAGGTGGTGCAGCAGGAGGGCAAGCTGCCAGTTTACGAGATTTTCGTAGAAGAGCAGGATCTTGGCTGCCATCTTAAATATACGGCTGAGGTGAATGGGTGGAAACCCGGATCGGGTATTTCTCAATTCGGGGATCTGGGTTTTATGGGCTGGGTGGTCCCCTTCGCCCGGGCATCTGTGGAAGGGACAATTTCAGATGGGGGTAAGACAACACAGGTAACCGGTATTGGTTACCATGACCATAATTGGCTTAATTTCCAGTTCCAGAAGATTATTGATTTTTGGATGTGGGGGCGAATCTATTCAAAGAACTATACAGCTGCCTACGCATACATCCAGTGCAATGAAAAAGTAGATCACCACGCGGTGAAGGTGCTGATGCTGGCTGAGGGACAGGAGGTGATCCTCAGCACGGGAGAATTTGATTTCATCAAAGAAGATTATGAATATAACTCGAGTGCGAAGCATCACTACCCCAGAATAATTATCATCAGCGCCCCAGAAGAGCTCGAGGCAGCTCTTCTGGTAAAAGAGGTCCTGGAAGCACAGGACATGCTTGATAATTTCAACCCGCTTTTGAGGTTCGCCACCAAGAATTTCATGCGGATCAAACCGGGCTATTTCAGGCTGGTCTCCGATTTTGAGCTGGAAGTCATACGTGGGGGGGAACCCCTGAAGGAAGTGGGGACGACCATGCATGAGATCGTCATGTTTAAACCCCTGGAATAGCAGATCCCTTCCCAGAGTAGGATACGGTTGATCAGATAGTCTATTAGGAGCCTGCATGAGCCTGGAAAGGTTAGAAACTCTCCGCGGTGAGATGAAGAAATGTGTGCGCTGCAGTTTGTGCAAACTCATCCCCATGCCAACGATTCAGGAAACTCGCTTTACCAGCGCCTGCCCTCCGGTCGACGAGTACCATTTTCATGCCTATTGCGGAGGGGGACTGCAGGTGATGGCCCTCTCACTGCTCGATGAGCGCATTGAGGTAGACCAGGATTTGGCTCACATAGTAGCGGCTTGCACCACCTGTGGGATGTGTGATGTGGCCTGCAAGTTCATCATGGCAGCTGAGCGGCAGGATGTGATCATGGCGCTCAAAGAGCATCTGGTCGAATGCGGTCAGGTGCTCCCAGGACAGCAAGTCCGCAGCGAGAATCTGGAAAGCTATGGCTATTCAGCTGGAAAGCCCATGTTTGCGCCCGGTGAATGGGCGCAAGGGTTGGGGGTCAAAACACTGCCCGGTGATAGAGCTGACGTGCTGCTTTACGCAGGTGCAGGAACTTGCCAGGATGAACGGCACATAGCCAGCGCGCGCAGGCTTGCGCAGCTGCTGCAGATAGCCGGAGTTGATTTTGGCATCCTGGCGGAAGACGAACCAGACAGCGGGATTGAGGTTTATTGGACAGGTCAGCGGAAAATCTTTGAAAAACAGGCGGATCATGTCGTCGATATATTAGATCAAACCAGTGTAAATACTATTGTCACCTTATGTGGCGAAGATCTGGGAATGCTGCGTGGCATATATCCAACCTACGGCTGCGAACCGCGAGCCAAAGTGCTGCATGCCAGCGAGTACCTCCTGCATCTCATCCAGCGAGGTAAACTGCGTCTATCACAACCGATCCTGCGCAAAGTAACCTACCACGATCCTTGTTATCTCGGGCGCCAGAGCGAACCTGCCCAGGCATGGCAGGGTGAAGAGCGGCGAACCCATGGAGTGATGACCTATTTTGTGCCGCCCAAACCGATCAACTATGGTGTAAACGGGGTTTTTGATGCTCCCCGCCAACTACTGCATTTGATCCCTGGGATTGAGCTGCATGAAATGCAGCGCATCCGTGAATATGCGTATTGCTGCGGCGGAGGCGGCGGCGTCCCTGACACCCATCCAAACGTTGCTCGTTCGGCTGCTCTTCAGCGCATAGAGGAGGCCAGCACGGTGGGTGCAGAAGTCTTGATCACTGCCTGCCATCACTGCCGGCACAACCTGACTAGCTGGCAGGAAGACAATCCGCTGCCCGTATTAGACCTGGTTGATATTGTTCACGAAGCTGCTGGATTGGACCAGTCTGACATGGAATCTGATCCAGAGAGGCCATCATGATTGCTGAAGCAAGTTCTCATCTATCCATTGCCTCACAGCTGCAGCAGCTGCTGCCAGACGGCACGGTCAGCACAGAGCCTGATAAACTGGCCGCGGCTGCAAATCCCGGTCCTCTGCAGCTGCCTGGGCAACCGCCGATATGTATTGTAAAGCCCGCCAATCCGGATGAGCTGCAGGCTGTTATTGATTTTGCGAACGAATCAGGTTTGAATTTGACGGTCACTTCATCGACTGGAGTCCACCGGAATGGGGGC
>DATKXE010000493.1:0-3653 GCA_035529195.1 Anaerolineales bacterium | reverse complement strand
CACCTTTGCTTTCGGAATCACCTTATTTCACCAGGATATGCCCGGCACGATGATGTACATGATCGAATCTGGCAGTGTGCGGGTGATCAGCATCGGTCGAACAGGTCAGGAGTTAACCCTCAACGTGCTCGGGCCGGGAGAACTGTTCGGCGAGCTATCCCTCTTGGATGGTCAGCAACGATCTGCGACCGCCATCACCTTGGCACCCACCGTTGCCTGGCTGCTGTCACAGGCTGATCTAAAGGAATTCATGCACAAGTATCCGCCTGTCAACCAGGCCATGATCCTGATCCTGGTGGAGCGCGTCCGGTCAATCGCGCGGCGTTTGGAAGCCATGACCTTTCAGGATGTGTTGGGGAGATTGGCATACGAGCTGCTCAGCCTGGCTGAACGCAGCGGTCAGCCCTCTGACAAGGGCGTTGAAATAACCATCCCGCTGACCCAGGTTGACCTGGCAACCATGGTGGGTGCCACCCGTGAAAGTGTAAATAAATCCGTCTCAATATTGCGCTCCAAAGGGTTGATCGATTTTGATGGTACCAGCTGGTTCCTGCAGGACCCGGCAGGCATGCAGCAGATTTTATATGAAAGAGGTCGCTAAATGACAGTGGATTGGTATTCTGGTTTAGAAGGTAGGTTAGCCAATCTTGAAGATGACCAGTTACCCGCAGCAGACTCTGCGCCTGGGATCTGGGAGTCTTTGGAGAAACGCGTTCAAATTGCAGAATACCAGCCCGAGAGAAACCCACAGGTGCTCGAGCAGGAATTAAGTGACAGATCCGGAACTTATTTTGTGCTCAAGAACACTGAAGAAAAAACCTACCTGCGTTTATCGCCAACTGAGTATTCCTTATGGCAGAGCATGGACGGTGAGACAACCGTTCAGGAGCTGATCGTCGAACATTTCATGACCAGCGGTGAATTTGCACATACGACCGTGGTCCGGCTGGTGGAGATGCTCTACTGGAAGCATATGTTCACGGACCGGCCCATCTCGATTTGGAGCCAGATCAACAGGGAAATCGCCAAACGCACCTGGAGATTTCGTCTCAGCCTGCCAGCCACGAAATTTATGAACCAGCCCATCGGCTATAACGGTTTGGACAAATACATCTCGCTAATCTACAAATATGGGGGTTTCATCTTTTTCACCCGCCCAGTGCAGGTTCTGCTGGTATTAATCACAATCCTCGGTCTGGCGGCGTTCTCGCAAGTAATCCGCGATCCCAATTACCAATTTTTTGGTGCCAACTTCCTCGCCAGCATCGCCCTGATTTGGGTGGCCTCACTCCTGCCGATATTCATCCACGAGATGGGCCACGCCCTGACCGTCAAACACTTCGGCCGCGAGGTGCCCAAAGGTGGGGTGATGCTGTACTTCGGCCTGCCAGCTGCATTTGTGGAAACCACGGATATCTGGCTGGAACCAAAAAAGGCGCGGCTCGCCGTTACCTGGAATGGACCCTATACCGGTTTGATCATCGGAGGCCTGGCAGCCATATTCATCTATCTGTACCCATCCGCCTCGATCAACTCTTTCTTATTCAAGATGCTGGTGGTTGCTTACACCACCGTATTGTTCAACGTCAACCCGCTCTTGAAATACGACGGGTACTACTTACTTTCCGATTGGCTGGAAATCCCTTCATTACGAGAAAGGTCTTCAGCGTTTCTGCGTCGCAAATTCCTGAACAAAATCATGAATAGGAAAAAATTCACCCGCGATGAGGTAATTTTCTCCGCATTCGGAATTCTCTCAATTGCTTGGATGGCTTACGCGCTGTATCTGATCAGCTCAGTCTACCAGTCCCGCGTCCAGCACGGGCTGCAAACCATATTAGGCAGCAATTACTCGCTCACCTCCCGTATATTTAGTTTCTTATTAATTGGCGGGCTGCTCTCTTTTGCCTTCTTGATGGGTTTGAGGTTGGTTGGCGTGGTTCAATCGCTAATCTCCAGGTACAGCCAGACTGGAGGTTTCCAGCGTCACGGCCAATTCGCCATCCTCGGCGCGGCGGTAACGGTCCTGGCCGCCCTCATTCTCTTATTGGCACTGCCTGGACAGGCATATTGGTTGGGGCCAGCTTTGGGAATGCTGGCGGTTTCATTCGCTGCATATCGTTTATTCACCGCTGCACCACCATATCTTGGTTCGGCGCGTGGTATCACCTATCTTCTGATCGCCACCGCGCTGGCCCTGGTGGGTTTATCCTTAATCCTGCAGTTGATCGATCTAAATCAGGCTTTTGTTTTCTGGCTTCAGTGGATTGCGGTGTTCCTGGTGGGTGCGGGAATGCTCCTGCTGGTCCTGCCTCCCCAGGGAAGATTGAAAACGCTGCCGGTTTTGCTTGGTGTATTCAGCGGGATCGCCATATTCGCAGGGCTTTATTGGTGGGCTGATTTCCCACTCTCACCCGCCTCACTCAGCCTGGGTTTAATCGCCATGCTGAGCATCTGGTCGGTATCCAGCTTGCGAGGTGGTGCGCGTGCACCGGCCTTCCTGCTGCTGGGCTTGGGCAGCCTAATAATCGATATTTCCTGGCTGATTGCTTTCCCATTTGTTGACCTCAGCACAATCGGAACCTTGATCCTGGCTGCCGGAGGGCTGCATCTGGTCTTCGCCCAGATGCCCCAGCTATCTTCCTACACTTTGGAGGATATTCCCAGCGAGACTCAAAAAGCGATTGGTGCTTCGGTGGCCATCCTGGTCCGCCGTGTCATTGCTCAGGTATTTTTCGAATCCGGATACTTGGGAGTGGATCGCCTGGGAACTGAATTCACCCAGGCCATGCACCAGCTGGGTGTCGATATCCAAATCTCGGGAAACCAATTCCAGGATAATGAGCTGCCCAAGAGGAGCGCCAATGAGCTCGCCGAGGTCTACCACCTGGTGTTCGACGAGCTGCACCGCATCCTTCAGCGTGAGCTGGGACGTGGCATGGGGGACATGGCCTTCGGCTTTGGGATCGACATGCTCCCCTGGCAGACACGCGAAGTCGTCTCCGAGCTGATCATCTCCCGCCTGGATTGGGGTTCGAGTCTCGGTAAACAGGTGGAAGACAACAGAAATCACACCCGCAATCTTCTCCGGCGAGTGCCATTATTTGTCACCGTGACCGACGAGGAATTAGATAACATCGCCAACCACCTCAAGCAGGAAAGGTTTGCTTCTGGTGAGGTGATCATCCGGGAAGGGGAAATCGGTGACAAATTCTACATCCTTGAAAGAGGCAAGGCTTCAGTGTGGAGAACTGATGCTGACCAGGTGGAGCGCAAAATCGACGAGAAAGGCCCCGGTCAGTATTTCGGCGAGGTCGCCTTGGTTTCCAGTGCACCGCGCAACGCCACGGTACGAGCTGAAATACCCGTAAAAACCCTGACCCTGGATTACAGCGATTTCAACCAGTGTGTGCGCCAGTATATCAATCTGGCCAGCCAGGTAGATGAAAATGTCAAGTTCAGCTGGCTGCTGCGCGGTATGCCGATTTTCGACGAATTATCCAGCCAGAAATTGGATCAATTAGCCACCTGGTTGGAACCGGAACTTTTAGAAGCTGGCGCTGCGCTCTTCCATGAAGGTGATCAGGCAGATAAGTTCTATATTGTCGAATCCGGTGAGGTGGTCATCAGCCGCTTGGTGGATGGTGAGCAGG
>DATKXE010000492.1:0-4463 GCA_035529195.1 Anaerolineales bacterium | reverse complement strand
ATGCGATGGGGATAAATATAGAGAAGAAGAGGGTACACAGCATATTAATGTTGTAGGGCCAGGTGCGAGCACACCGCAGGCGCTGTTCGTATGTAACAAAAGTAGAAATCAGGGTTGGGGTCTCTCCGGGAAATTCCCCCGTTTAATCTGATTTACAAACTCCCGGGAGGATACGGGTTCAAGCACTCGCTTTTTCTCGGCAACCAGGATGAGGTGGGTAGGACGCATGCTGAGGAAGAATATTAAGATGATGAAGATCACAAATAAAATGTTGGAGATCCAAAATTCAGGAGATGAGATTTGGGCAACTTGATAGGTGAAGAGCAAGCTCAAGGTGATGCCACCAATGAATACCAATGCCAGAAATAAGCTCAGGCGGCCGACTGTTTCAAAAGGAGTTGGATTGAGGATATCGATTTTCAGGGGTAAGCGGTGCAAAGCAGAATTTTCCCGGGTGCTGGATACTGCGATGAAGATCGTCCAGGCCAGGATGGCGTACATCAGGCAGGTGGATACAAGCCAGTAAACAGTTACCTAAGAGAAACCCAGATCATCATCAGCGGAAAGTACCGCGGGGATACCCAATAGTAATCCAAATCGGTTGCGGCCGGCTGATGTATCGATCGAAAAGAGAGGTCGATTTCTTCATGGGTGTACCAGTTCGGAAATTATCTATATATCTGAAAATTGAGCTCAGGTAATAAGTATAGGGGAACCTAATTTAACAGCCAATTGAATTCTAAAATTTCTCCGCGAGAAGGTGTGAGTTTGATAAATAGCAACCTTCAATGCGTATTGCAGCAAATTAGGGTAATGTAACATATCAGACAAGAATTCGTTTAATTTGATAGGGTTGGGTGGGGAGCTCGTATTCAGCTTCCCTAAAAATCTTGAAACGCCTGGAAATCCGAATCTGACAACCTATTCTGGTCTGGATGAAGAGAGACCAATCCTGATTTTGATCAGGTTGCTGGTCGAAAGCCTCCTCAATCCTCTGCCAACCCACATCAGGAAGGATGTTTGCCCTCAAGATTGTATTCGGGAGGCATTTGGTAATGAGGAACCAAATACTGTGTCCAGAACTGCACAGCTTTACATTGGCTCGATATTAACTGCTGGCTTGATTGTTGCCATCCATGCCTGGTCAATTTTTGATCCATTCGAGATCAGCTGGATAAATTTTTTACTGCTGACAGGTCTGGCTGCTGGTACACAGCTGCTCAAATCGGAAGCCCCATATTTCCAGGTTTACCACCCCAGTCTGGTGTTTTTCTTTGCCGGAATTCTAATCCTGCAGCCATTCGGTTTTGTTGTGCTGGTGTTGGTTGCGCATGCAGCTGAATTAGTAAAAGAAAGGGTGTTGAATCGCCAGAGTTTGCGAGAGTGGTACCTGCAGTCATTCAATGCCGGGATGCATATACTCCTCGGCGCCCTGGCGAGGTTGCTATACCTTGAAATCAATCCGGATTACATGCTGGTTGGCACAATAAATGCACTGATCGGAACAGGGGTAGTAGCCTGTGTTTACATAGCATTAAATCACCTGATGGTAGGTGTAGCAGTGGTCCTGACGCGCGGCGTATCCTGGAGGGAAACCGGTGTACTCGATATTGAGAATCTGGCAACGGATTTCATGTTGGCAATGTTTGGTTATGTGTCAGCGGTCTTAATGAGTTTGAATGCCTGGTTGATCCTGCCAGCCATCGCGCCGCTATATTTGATCAACAGGTCATTGAGCGTACCAGAACTTAAACACCGAGCTGAGTCGGATCCAAAGACGGGATTATGGAATGACAGGTATTTCGTCCAGGCACTCGAACAGGAGCTGAGCCGTTCAATGCGTTTTGATCGCCCTTTAACGGTGGTGCTTGCAGACCTGGACTACCTGCGCGAGATCAACAATAAATATGGCCACCTGGCAGGGGATGCAGTGCTGATCGGTGTGGCGGAAATTCTGCGCACTTATTTCCGTGATTACGATATCGTTGCTCGCTTCGGAGGTGAAGAATTTGCTATCCTGCTGCCTGAGACAGCTCCCGAGGATGCCTTGTCGCGGATCGAGACAGTGCGAGTAGCGATCGAAAAAACAGCCTATTTGGCACCAGAAGTGGATAGGACCTTGAACATCACCATGAGTTTTGGTCTGGCTGGGATTAAAAAGGATCAACCCAATGCACAGGAGATCATCCACTGTGCTGACCAGGCCATGTATATGGCAAAAAGAGCCGGGCGCAACCAGATCAGGATTTATTCACCAGATTTAGCTCCCTCTGGTGAGTATCTGGCATTAGAAAAGTAGTTCAATCTTGGAATTGTTTGGTGGATTACAAACATCGGGGAGCGGGTAAAGATATAAAATCGGGTGTGATTGGTAACTGGGTTTAATTGGGAAGTTGGTGGAAGTGATGGATGCGATCAAAGATAATCTGATTGGAGAAAGAATTGAGTCTCCAAAGAGCGAAATGGGTGGGAAAGTACGGTTACCTGGTGTAAGGTTCCCGATCCGGGCGAAGATCACGGTACCATTCTTGATCCTGGCTGTCGGGTTAGCAATCGGGGCAGCTTATGCGATCACTCAGATCGTTTTCGATACGATCGATGAGCGCTTTACCAACCAGCTGATCGAGAGTGGGAAATTGTCGGCAGAAAGTATGGTGCGGCAGGAGGACAGTTTGCTGCGCTCATTGCGCCTGTTCTCATATACCGAGGGACTGCCGGAAGCGATCATCACAAATAACCTTGAGAGGCTGGAGGAATTGTCCTATGGGATCGCAGCAAACCAGGGTGAAGAAGTGGTGGAATTCCTTGACAAGGAAGGCCAGTTAGTTCTGGGGTTAAATCACCAGCTCGGGGGAGATGCGGCAGATTACAAAGTTTCAACCAGCTCGGATGCTGATTATGGCAGTATGGCCTTTATCGCTAATGTGTTGGCTGGCCAAGTGGATGAATTTGGTGACAAGTACTCGGGATTGGTGCGCTTCGATTGGAATGATGTTTTCTATGTCGCGGGGCCATTACTGGACAATGAAGGGGAACTGAATGGTGTGGTTCTGGTGGGTAAGACCCTTGACACCATGCTGCGCCAAATCCATGATGAAACTCTCGCTCAGGTAACTGTCTACGAAGGAAGTGGTGCACCCTATGCGAGTACATTTTATGAACCACTGCCAGTTGAGCAGAGTGAAGCAGCGCGGGTGCTGGCGAACCAGAACGAGAGCAGCCTGAGGCGGAATATCGGCAACCGGCGGGGATTAAACATCAGTAATATTGAGTATGAAGAGATTTTAGGGCCATGGGAAGGTCGGGGAAATGATGATCTGGGATTGATCGGTGTCTCCCTGCCGCGCACATTTTTGGTCCGTGCAAGCAATGCCACACGGCTTCAAATCACGGGCTTGGCTTCATTGAGTTTGCTGCTGGTGATCTTGTTGGGAGTGTATATTGCCAGCGTCATCACCCGCCCGCTGCGAAACCTGGTGGAAGCTTCCGCGGAGGTGGCGGGTGGCAATCTCCAGGTGCAAATTATGCCGCGCGGTAATGACGAGGTCACCGTCCTAACCCGTTCGTTTAACAATATGATTTCCAGTCTCAACCAGTCCAAAGATGATTTATTGAATGCATACGACCGCACACTAGAAGGCTGGTCAATGGCACTGGAACTGCGTGACCAAGACACAGAGGGACATACCCGGAGAGTAGCGGAGCTAACGCTGGAACTTTCCCAGTTGATGGGATATAAAGGTGAAGAATTGGTCCACATCCGGAGGGGAGCCTTGCTGCATGATATCGGAAAAATGGGCATTCCGGACAGCATCTTGCTGAAACCTGGTGCGCTTTCCTCGGAAGAGTGGTCGGTAATGCGCCGCCATCCAGAATTTGCATACCAGCTGCTGTGGCCAATTGAATACCTGAGACCCGCTATATCCATCCCTTACAGCCATCATGAGTGGTGGAATGGGAATGGTTACCCACAAGGATTGACTGGAGAAGATATCCCTCTCCCGGCACGAATCTTCGCGGTGATCGATGTTTGGGATGCTATGCGATCAGATCGTCCTTACCGGAAGGCAGTTGCTGAGAGCGAAGTGTGTGAGTATTTGCTTGAATCCAAAGGTGTTCATTTCGATGGTCGCGTGGTGGAGGCTTTCTTTGAGCTGCTTGGGAGTAAATCTAGCAATGGAAACGGTCAGGTAGGATAACTGCAGGTGAAACAACATATTTTATCCTGGTTGCATAATATCCAGCAGCGCACAGGATTTTATTGGGGTGGGGGTGAAATTATTGTTGCAGGGATCTTGATCGTGGGGATCCTGAGTTTGGGATCTGGTATGTTCGGAAAGTGGATCCGAGCATCCAGGGAGGGTGGGTTGTTGATGGTTGATCTGCATTCCTTTAGCGCCGCGGACTACGGCGTGGATGAGATGCCAGTATCAGTTCCAGCGATCGGTTTGGAAATCATCCAG
>DATKXE010000491.1:0-9138 GCA_035529195.1 Anaerolineales bacterium | reverse complement strand
CATGCCGCCACCCTTGGCGAAGCTCGCGAACAGGTGCAGATTGGGAGTGCAGATATTGTCCTGCTGGATGTCCGTCTTCCGGATGGTTATGGGCCAGTTCTCCTCGAAGAAACCCTCCATATCCCGCATCGACCCCCATTTATTGTCATCACTGCTCATGGCGATGTCGACAATGCGGTATATGCCATGAAAAATGGTGCCCATGATTTCCTTCAAAAGCCGATAGATCTGGTAGAACTGGAGAAATCAATCCAGCGTGCCGGCGAAGTTGTATCGATGCGGCGAGAACTAGGCCATTTGAGAGAGTCCCAACACAAGAACCTCAATTTTGTGGTTGGTCAGTCTCCGGCCATGCGCACCCTGCTAGATCACGCCCAACGGGCAGCTGAAGCTTCAGTATCAGTATTGATAACTGGTGAAACCGGGACTGGCAAAGAAGTCCTTGCCAGAGCCATCCATCAGATGGGACCGCGCGCCGAAAAACCCTTCATCGACATTAGTTTACCTGCGGTCCAGAGCACTATCCTTGAAGCCGAACTCTTTGGTTATGAAGCGGGGGCTTTTACCAGTGCTGAAAAACGCAAACTAGGGTTGATGGAGGTTGCCGATGAAGGCATCCTCTTCCTGGACGAGGTTTCCTCTGCTCCGGTCGATGTCCAGGTCAAACTCCTGCGCGTTTTGGAAGAACGCAGCTTCCGCAGAGTGGGAGGAACCAACATGATAAAAGTTGATGTCCAGGTCATTGCTGCTTCAAATCGTGATCTCCATCAAATGATGGCGGATGGGGAATTTCGCGAGGATTTGTATTATCGATTGAAAGTAGTCGATCTGCACCTGCCTGCTCTACGCGAGCATAAAGATGACATCCCAGAGCTGGTGGGTTTATTCATCAAGGTGAACAACCTCCAGATGGGACTCAACATCGAAGATGTAACACCACGCGCCATGGAAGCTATGATGGAGTATCAATGGCCAGGCAACATTCGCCAGCTCCGCCACGTAATCGATCGAGGGATGTTGTTCTGTGACGATGCAGCCCTTGACCTGTCTCATCTGCCGGAGGAGATCATCCACCCCAAGAAATAAAACAACCCGGTCTAGTTTTCCTGGCACACCTCTTGCAACATTGTTCCAAGGAGCGAGACCATGCCAACATTTCATACCCCCCCTCAAAACAACCGTATAGGTTTTCACTATTATCCCGATCATGACCACTACCGGGAAAGTGATCTACACACCTGGCTTCCAGAATTAAAGACGCTTGGAGCTTCTTGGCTGACAGTGAAAGCGCCAGGAAATCGGGCGATACCCGAGTTTTTTATTACTGGATTAATCAATCACAATATCGAACCTATCCTACATTTTCAATTGCCATTGGAAGTGTCGCCACCAGTTCGGGATCTAGAGCTCTTATTCACCAATTATGCCCGCTGGGGAGTGCATTATGCGATTTTGTATGATTCGCCAAATCACCGTGCTTCCTGGTCACCAACCTCCTGGTCGCAGAACGATTTGGTTGAACGTTTTCTCGATCTATTTATTCCGCCCGCAGAGGCAGCTGCTAAATCTGGTCTTACCCCAGTATTCCCCCCACTCACCCCGGGTGGTGACTACTGGGATACAGCATTCTTGCGAGCCTCACTCCAGGCCATCGAGCGTCGCGGAAATTACTACCTCTTGGATCGCTTGGCCATCTCTGCGAATGCCTTCGCAGGTAATCGCCCATTGAATTGGGGAAGCGGAGGACCTGAGCATTGGCCAGAAGCTCGCCCATACCAGACTAAAGGGGAAGGGCAAGACCAACGTGGCTTTTGCATATATGACTGGTATATCGCCATTGCTCAAGCTGTTTTGGGAGAAGCACATCCAATTATTTTACTAAAATTAGGCAGTTCATCTGGAGAACCAAAATCCGAAACCCACGATCAAAGCGCCCATGTTCGCCGCACCGTTGCTATGGCGCAGGCTTTAGCCGGACCAGCCTCGACTCCCAAGAACAATCCTTCTCTGGCGACTGTCCATCACCTTCCTCCAGAAGTCTTGTGTGGAAATTTCTGGCTCTTGTGTGCTGATCCAGCCTCCCGATTCGCCGATCAAGCCTGGTTCCTTCCAGGTAGCAAAGGCAGTCCCAAAGCTCAAGCATTGATCCGCTGGCATTCTTCTCCAGAGGGCAAAGCTGATCCCAAGACAACACCCATTCAAATCAACCATCAACCGATCCCCCATTATCTTATCTTGCCAGCCTTTGAATGGGGAATTGCAGATTGGCATCTCAATGCAGCCCGACCTTTCATCCGCAAATATAGACCCATGATCGGATTCTCCCTAAACTACGCATTCTTAGCTGAACGCGTCACTGTGGTTGGCGACGATGAACAGTTCCCAGAGTCTGCTCTGGACCAGCTGCGCAATGCTGGATGCAGGGTTGAACGCATTAGTGGGGATGGCACAAGTATTGCAACACAATTAGCAGATAAATAGGTGGAGGTAATTAATGAGTGAATTTAGTAAATCGCAGGGGTATTCAACACAATTTCCGGCGCTTAAAGTGCTGGGATTGGGTGGTGGGGGCTGCAACGCAATCAACCGCATGATCGAACTGGGCATCTCGGGAGTTGAATTCCTTGCCGCAAACACCGATTATCAGGCTTTACAAACCAGCCTTGCCAGTCAAAAAATCCAATTGGGTCCCAACGTTACCCGCGGCTTAGGAGCGGGTGGAAACCCAGACATCGGACGGCAGGCTGCGGAGGAGAGCGAACGTGCCATTGCCGATGCCTTAGAAGGCGCTGATATGGTTTTCCTTACCGCTGGAATGGGTGGTGGAACTGGAACCGGGTCGATCCCAGTCGCTGCTCGCATCGCCCGATCTATGGGCGCGGTAACCATTGCTATTGTAACTTCTCCTTTCTCATTCGAGATGGGTCGCCGGCAGCGCAACGCCAACCAGGGGATGGCGGAACTCGCCCAACACACTGACACATTGATTGCGATTCCAAACGATCGTTTGCTCATGGTTGCACCACGTGATTTGCCGCTGGAAGTAGCTTTTCGCTTAGCGGATGATGTGCTGCGCCAGGCAGTCCAGGGTATCACCGAATTGATTACTGAACCAGGAATGATCAATGTTGATTTCGCCCATGTTAGAAGGTTGATGAAAATTGGCGGTGGCGCTTTTATGTCCATCGGTCATGGGAAAGGGCTCACGAAAGCCCGCAGCGCAGTCGAACAGGCTCTGGACCACCCCCTGCTTGAAGAAATCTCTATCAACCAAGCAGCGGGAATCATTGCCAATTTCACTGGTGGAGACGACCTAACTTTATTCGAAGTTAGCGAGGTTCTTAATGAGCTGCACGCACGGGTTGGTGACCAAGCTGAAATAGTTTTTGGTGTCACCCATGATGATCGCATGCAGGGTCGAGCGCAAGTGATCCTGGTTATCACCGGGTTAGGTGCCCCGACCCTCGAAGAAGTAATGCCAGGTATCTCTCTAAAAATCGAGAAAGCAAATGCTAAGCACCAGGCTCAGGAAGCTCGATCGATACCCGGACCTGCATCGGCTGCACCTGTCGAAATCGCGGAACATTTTCAGGCAGTGCCTGCTGGCATACCTCAAACTCATTCAGATAATTTGGATATTCCAGCCTTCCTGAGACGCCGCAGTCGCTGACCTGTTCACCGAACCGATATCAGCTGGATATAGGTAATAGAAATGGATGACAATCTGCTCAAATCAATCACATCAACTGTCTCCCAAAAATTTCCTGAAGTTGCTGGAGCAAGACCTCAGGTCAAGCTGCAGTCCGGTCAGAAATCCAAATCATCCCCTGCGACTTATTTAATCACATACCGGGGTAAATCAAAAACGCCGGACGGTAAAGCAATAATTCGCATAGTACGTGTAACCGCTAATGATACTGGGAAAATTATTAAGATGTCCACCTCGCGTTAATGAGAAATCGCCTAATTTTTGGAAATTAAACGAAAGACGGATTTCATATGAGCTTGAGACAATTATCCACACGCATTGAGTTGAGCTTCTGGCAAATGGTGATCACCTTGTTGAGCGAATCAAATTTGCTCCAGCGGTTGATCAGGTGGTTTTATCTAGATTTATTGCCTCGATCGGTAGAATTCTTAAAACAGTTTGAGCACCGACGGGTTTTCCATTGGGCAGCAGCTGGATTAAGTATGGGCTTTATCATCGGCTTTCTAATCGCTATATTTTGATGATTGTCGATGCCCGTCCAATCACTATTCGGGAGGAACAACTTCCAAGGCTTTGCGCTCTATTTACCAATTTTCCTGGTTCTTTTCTTGATTGGAATTGTGGGTGGGAGATCAGCAGGTATGATTGCACATTCAAATGCGCCTGATGAACCAATACTTCTCACCACGCAGGTCCGAGGAAACGGTCAGCGCAATTTGATCATTCTCTCCATTGATCAAATTGATGTTCCCCAACCAAATTTAGAGGGAATTTGGTTGCTGATCACATTACCTGAAAACCCCAACCTGACCCTGGTTCCCATCTATCCAAATCACCAGGAAAATGTTTCTTTTAGCACACCCTATTCAGAGGTTTTCTCAATGACAACTGCTCAATTACCAAGCCCACAATTTCTCGATCTGCTGACTGAAAAGGTCTTGTGGGACAACTACTTAATAACCGATCGAAACGGCACTTCATCCATACTGAAGATCCTACAAGAAGCTGCAGAGATTAATGCTGAAGTGGCAAACCCAGTAGGAAATTTCTGGCTGCCTGATGTATCAGAGCTGACTCTGGATCAGCAGACTCAGCTTTGGAAAACGGTCTGCACTTACCTTTCCCAAGTTTCGGGTCCGGACAATATCGAAATATTATTGAACCAGGTCTCTCCTTATCTATTGACTAATTTCGATTTGGATGATCTGCCCCTAACTCATTTGGGGAACCAGGAAGAAGTCCAGTTGGAATGCGATTTTCCAACACTCAGCAACGATTCTCCCTGAGGAGGAATAATGAATGCATTAGATTTAGATTTATTTGATATCAAGCTTTTGATGGTAATTGGATTGTTTATCTTGGGTACGATCACACTATTGATTGGCATTTTTCTGTTGATCACACGCTCAGCAGGAAAAGAAGTGCGCACGTTAGCCACCCAAACCGCTCAATTGGCAAAAAAGGGGATCGCTGAAGACGTTGCTGGATTAGTCGGAAACGCCTCAACTTTGCTCAGTGCCACAAACGAGCTGGTGCGCACATCTGCCGGTATTGGGGTGTTCTTAGCGGCCCTGGGTTTCCTCTTGATGGCTGTAGCAACCTGGCTGGTATTAAAGATTTCCTGACCCACTCACATCTATTGATATCGTCAATCCTATTTTACTCGGTGGAATTATGACTGAACAATCTTCATTACTCCCCTCACTCAAATCCATTTTTCCCGAATCCAGTTGGCCTTGGGTGATTCCAGCATTAAGACATGATCCCTTGGTATGGAGTTCACTTAGTGATCCAGATTTCTTCAGTCAAGTTTCCGCGATCTCCTTGGAACCTGCAAATTGGTCTCCTCACCAACTGGCTTTGATCACCCTAGAAGTACAAAATGTTGAATCAGTGGGAGAGAAGCTGCGAACTGAAGCACAAGCTGCGCTCAGCCAATTCATCGCTGCAGGAAACCTATCCGCCCAACAGCTTCAAGATTTCAAACACGCTTCACTGATAGCCCTAGCGATGTTCCAGTGTTATCAATCGGATGATTGGATGGATATAGAAGAGGCGCTTCACAACTCGGCACCTGAGAACAACGGTTGGCGAACCCCCACGGCAATCCTGCATGGGTTAGTCCCCGATCAACTTAAATTTACTAATCGTTTAATCATCAAGCAAAATGACTCAAGCATCCTTCCTCTCCTTGTTCATATAGTGCTGTGCCAACCTGTACCTCCAGAGGAAACTCAGCATCTGCTTCAGCAAACACTGGCAGCGGTACCGCTATCCACAGCTACAGCCTTATTGGAACACCTAAATCGATTTCGGCCTGAGTTAACCATGCTTCTGGCTAATGACTGGTTAGAAGCTCATCCCTTAGCTTTGAACGGTAAGTCTTCCCCCGGTCTGGGCGACCAGCTCCAGCATGTGACTGATAACCTGCTTTCAGCGCAGATATTGACCCAGGCCGGACAGCTGGAAAAAGCTGAACAGAGAAAAGCCCTCTCCTTAGAGCATCTTAAAGAGCTCCAGATTGAAGTATCAAACCAGCTGGTTGGTGAATCTCTACAGGACAAGAATATCGAATATGCATTATCTCAATGGACCAGAGCTTCCGCATCACCCAATCTGACCCCACCTGCTGGCCTGGTTGTTGAATTATTAAAAGCCGGTCGCATTGAAGACTCGCTTACCCTGCTTCCTGACACAGATAGCAATACGCAAACACCGCTCCGCTGGCTCAACAATATTTACCAGGCCTTAGAGCAAGATGACATCGGCCAAGCCCGGTTGTTCGCTCACCAGACTTTGAACTCGTTTGTCGAAATCCTTGCACAAGGATCTTCCTTTGCGGAAAAGGTATTCGGTTCGCGCAGAGATATGCTTAAATTCATCAATGAACTAATCCATCAGCTTGCAGATTTAGCTCTGTATAAGGAGTCCTTCCAAGCTGCTCAAATCGCTGCCAGTATTAATCCAGATGACGCCCAAGCTTTAATGATGGTTACTAAAACTGGGCGATCTGCAGGTGAATATTCTGACGCAATCAGCGCTGCAGAATTAGCGGTTGCCCTCCATCCAACTCATCCAGAATTTCGCAGGCAGCTCGCCCAAAGCCTGGAATCTTCTGGTTCTTGGAGCACAGCTTTGCCCGAGCGGAAGGCAATTCTCGAACACCGCTTTGCACAGCCGAGTTCTCCGACTTGGCCCACCTCGGATGATTTATTGGCTCTAGCGAATTGTGCAATTTATGCTGGTCAACCACAAGATGCTTATGAGGTTTGCCAGAAGGCTATTGAACAGGATCCAGCAGATGGTCTTGCACATGCCATATTGGGTGAAGCACTCTCTGCACTGGGTGATGATGAACAAGCCATGGAGCATTTCAGTCTTGCAACCCAGCTTGCCCCGCACAAGGCTACGCCTTGGTTATCACTCGCACAAGCCTATCAACGTACGGGTCAAACAAATAAGACTATAGAAACCTTACGCACAGCCTCCCATGCGGTGCCGGATGATCCATCGATCTTCTTCGCACTAGGAAAAGTGCATATCACCGAAGAATCTCCCTCACAAGCACAATCAGCCTTGGAACGTGCATACCAGCTGGTTTCTCAACCTCACGTTTTCCGGTCCCAAAACAAATCGCGTAAAACTGGAGCCACCCAGGCTGAACTATTCGCCCGTAATCGGGAGCAATTATGTGAGATCGCCCTTACCTATGGAAATGTCCTGGAGCAGCTCGGACACCAAGAGCAAGCAAACCAGGTTTTCGAAAACGCTTATCATGCTTATCCAGCTTATCCAGGATTGGCTTTTATCTACGCCAAATCCATTTTAGAAAGTGGTGAAGAAAAAGCTGCTCTGGCACCATTAGCGATCGCGGTTTCCGCCAACCCCCCGGAGCCGCAGCCATATATCGAATACGCCAGGGCTTTACTTGTGGCGAGTGAAAACCCTCAAGATGCCGTTCAAGCCCTCGAGAAAGCTCTACAGTTGCTTAGCGAACAAAGCAGTGATCATGATCAAGATTCGTCTGAAATTCGCTATTTGGCAATGGCGCTACTTGCCCAGGCTCAAGAATCTGCCGGGCAATTAGTCCCTGCTCTTCAAACCTACTCCCTGGCCCTTGAGACACCCATTGCTAAAGATGAGCAATGGAAAACAGATTTAGCAATAGGGATGGGACGTGTGGCTATTCAGCTTGATCAACCTGAAATTGCTATTGCAGCTCTGCAAGATTCGAATCATAATGAAATTCAACACACAGAGATTGCCCAAATCCTCTGCGATGCATACTCAGCCATCAGCCTCACCCAAGAAGCTTTATTTGCTGCTCGCTCAGCAGTCCATCTGGCACCAGATGATGTCGAAATCCTTGCATGGTTTGCAGAGCGCGCAATCGAATTAGGTGTAATTGCTGAAGCCGTCCCTGCTCTCACCAGTGCTGTTCAGCTTGATTCGCAGCGCACAGATTTACTTATCCGCTTGGCTCAAGTCCAGGTTCAAATGGGCAAAGAAGATGCTGCCCGTGAAGCGTTTCTCAGCGCTCTCTCCAGCCCGTATTCAACACCTCAGAATCTCTACCAGGCAGCTGATGGTTTGAGCGATCTCGGGGAAAATGAATCGGCTGCTGATTGTCTTGAACGGGCATTAGAACTGCAGCCCCAACCACCATTGTCCCTGGTTATCGAATTATCGAATGCATATGCATCTGCTGGAAAAACCGAGTTGGCGATCAAGACCATCGATAAAGGTATTGACCATTATTCTGAAAATGCACTCCTGCATACATACAAAGCAGATCTCCTTGGGAAATTAGGGCGTCATCAGGCAGCACGCTCGTGTTTGGAACACGCACTTATCCTCGAACCGGATAACCCAGCAGTCCACCTGCAGATCGCTTATGTACTCCGGGAAGAGGACGAATTGCTTTCTGCCTTGGACCACGCAATGAAGGCTGCCAAGGACAACCCCTCGTCCACCCATCACCTGGCTGCGATAGGATTGGCTGCCGAGCTCGCCAGATCAACCTTGCAGGAAGATAAATTTCACCGATTATTGGAATCTATACCCATTCTAGAAGGAAATCAGGCAAGCTCTAAACTGGAATATCTCACACTTCCTTCTCTTTTTGAATATCAATGCATCCTGGCCGAATCAGCCCTCGAACTTGAAGAACAAATTGCTGCAGCCGGCGCTTTGAATGAAGCCTATAAATTGGCTGCAGAACATCCCCGCGTTATCGCGCTGCAATCTCGAATGGCATTAAGACAGGGCGATCGGGATACCGCTCAAAAATCATTTGAGGCATTGGTTGAGAAGATTGAGAATGCGAATCCGGATAGTTTACGGGACGATCTAACCTCCAATACTCTGCTCAGCGTTGCTCTCGCAGCAATCGAACTTTATGAGTGGGACCAGGCGCTCGACCTCCTGGA
>DATKXE010000490.1:0-3424 GCA_035529195.1 Anaerolineales bacterium | reverse complement strand
GAGGTTTCATCTGCCCAATGTAAATCCTCTAGAATTAATACCAGTGGTTGTTGATCCGCCAATGCTAAAAGCAAATTCCGTACAGCAATGAAGTTTTGTTGACGCAATTGTTCGGCATCCAAATAATTCAATCGCTGTGAGACTATTGGATCGGAAGGCTCCAAGCTGAGCAATTTCTCAAAATAAGGCAGCACGCTGCTGGATTCAGGTCCCATCAACTGGTTTACCTTCGCCAATAGCTTTTCGTGAATTGCATGCCTGCTTGTCCCGGGAGAAACCCCAAGGAAATTTCGCAAGACTTCAAGAAAGATCCAGTAGGAAACAGACTTGCGGTAGGTCAAACTCTGCCCTTCCAGCAGAGTAACATGGCTCGGATTGAGGCAGGATTTAAATTCGGAAGTCAATCGGCTCTTCCCGATCCCGGCTTCACCAATCAAAGTCACAATCTGACCCTGCTGATTTTGCAGCATATTTTCTAAAGCTTTGGATACTTGCGTTAATTCAGCTTGCCGCCCAACCATGGGGGAATGCAGCCCCTGAATACCGCGGACCTGGCCAGGTTGGGTTTTTATCCCCAATACTTGGTAACCGTCTACACCAGATTGGTATCCCTTTAAATCCAGGTCAGTCACCACCTGGTAATCAATCAGTGCCTGGGTTGTTTGGAAGACGCTTTCGCTGACCAAGATAGTATCCGCTGGGGCTGCTTCCTGCAGGCGTCTGGCAAGATTGACCGCATCACCGATCGCTGTATAATCGATCAATAAGTCAGATCCAATGCCTCCCACAATAACTGACCCTCGATTGAGACCCCAGTGCATTTGCAGCCTCTCCCCCAAACTTTCTTCAAAGTCCTTGTTGAGCTGCTCAAGCCCCGATTGCATCTCAATGGCAGCCCGTACAGCCCGTTCAGCAGGATTCTCAAGGGCAATGGGTGCACCAAACAATGCTATTAATCCATCCCCAGTGATTTTATCCACCATTCCTTCAAACTGGTAGACTTTCTCTGCTAACATATGAATATAGCTTTGGATGATCTCATACAATGATTCTTCATCCAACTGCCCGCTCAATCCGGTGTAATCGCATAAATCGGCAAATAGTACAGTCACAGTTCGGCGCTGCCCAGCGGATTCAAGTCCTGCCTGGCGAAAACGCTGTTTCAAATCAGAACCGACCAAAACGCCTAACTCTGATATTGGTGTACTGGAATAACCTTCAGGATTGAAACCATTATCTCCAGACAATGGAGTCCCACATTTACCACAGAAATGCATTCCTGTTGGATTATGAAAGCCACAATTTGAGCAATTCAAGGACATCTCAATAATGAAGAACCATCTTAACTATGCAATTCTCCCCGCCAGAAGCTTCTCACCGCCGTGCTCTCAAGAACCGTACCAATCTCGGAAATTCAAGCAGGATGGGAAGCCCGGAGAAACAAATTAGATCTGCTCTACTTGAGAACAATATACCATGGGAAAGCCATCTCCTACCTTTCAAAAGCGTTACCCAGCAGGAAGAGCAATCCTGGAATCTGGTTGACACAGATCTGGTTCCTCGTTATAATAATGCGGCCCCGGCAAAAAACGCTGGGGCGATACCGTGTATCCCCAACTTCCCCACACACCGGCGCTCAGCTTGGGAAATAGCGCGGGCTGTGTGGCGAAGTGAAGATTGGAGAGGATTTATGAAATACGCCATAGTAGAAGATGGTGGCAAGCAATATAAAGCCGTGGAAGGCGAAACGATTGAAGTTGATCGTTTCCAGGCAGAGATTGGCGAACAAGTCGATCTGGATCATGTGCTCTTGATCTCGGAAGGGGACAAAATCTCAGTCGGAACACCATACCTGGAGGGAGTAAAAATTGTTGCCACTGTCGAAGAACAGGTCAAAGGTCCCAAAATCGTCGTTTTCAAATACAAACCAAGAGTACGCTATCGTGTAAAGACTGGTCACCGCCAGCGGTATACACGTTTGCGGATTGGTTCGATTGAAGAGAAATCTGGAGGAAAAAATGGCTCATAAAAAAGGTGGCGGATCGAGTCGCAATGGGCGAGACAGCCAATCAAAACGATTAGGTGTCAAGGTATATGGTGGTGAGCAGGTACTCTCTGGATATATCCTCGTTCGCCAGTGAGGCACCAAGATCAAACCAGGGCGCAACGTCGGCTTGGGCAGAGATCACACTCTTTTCGCAAAATCAGATGGGATCGTCGTATATGAGAGCATTCGCGATGGCCGCAAGCGGGTAAGCGTTTATTCGGAAGCTTAATTTCCGGATAGAAGAATACCCTTTAAAGCAATATTGGTATTTAATTGCAGTTGAAGGATATCTAAACTTATGAAAGAAGAAATTCATCCCACGTTTTACTCAGAAGCCCTCGTCGTCTGCGCCTGTGGTAATACTTGGACAACAGGCTCGACAATGAAAGAGATTCATACCGATGTTTGTTCGAATTGCCACCCATTTTTTACAGGTGAGCAGCGTATTGTTGATACAGAAGGACAGGTGGATCGCTTTTACAAGAAACTTCAAGCTCGTCAGGATTTTATCGACCAGACTGAAGCGAGAGAAGCTGCCAAGGTATCACCTGATCGACCGATCTCAGAACTTGAACTCGGAAAACGAGCAACAGAAACACTTGCTCGAGCAGAAATCACCAATGTCGGTCAGGTTCTGGATATGCTTGAAACCGGCGAAGCTTCCTTGCTATCTATCGATGGATTTGGCAGGAAATCTTTGGCTGATATGAAGAAGCGCTTGCGCCAGCTTGGCTACCAGCTGCCCGAAGCTGCTCAAGAAATTCAAGTTTAAACGATTTTCATTCAACTATCACAGGCAGATGAAATTCAACATCTGCCTGTTTTTTTCTTAATTCTCCTTGAAATTCTTAACAAAATGTCTATGGTAGAATCCAAAATAGTTACCATGCCCATCACACCGTTTTAGATTTATTAGATCCCTGAAATTAAAATCCATACCCATTTTCTTGGGAAACAATTCCCCATCTAGGTTTTGAGGGTTCAATCAATAATTTCAAACATACCAAAATATAAGGAGGGTCACGTTCACCCATGAGACACCATTCCGGCGTTGTTGAAGTCATTGTTGGCTCAATGTTTAGTGGTAAAACAGACGAATTAATTCGACGTCTACGGCGAGCAACGATCGCGAAACAAAAAGTACAGGTATTCAAACCTGCGATCGATAATCGCTTTTCAGAAGCTAAAGTAATCTCCCATGCAGGGAACGATTTCGATGCCCATCCGATCAGCGCTTCCGCCCAGATTCTTGAGCAATTGGATGCTGAAACCACCGTAATCGCGATTGATGAAGCCCAGTTTTTCGACCCCGATATCATACCCATCATCCAGCGCTTAGCTGATAGCGGTTTACGTGTTATTGTTGCTGGTCTGGAT
>DATKXE010000489.1:0-2987 GCA_035529195.1 Anaerolineales bacterium | reverse complement strand
TTCAAGCAGCTCAATTGTGTCGACCTCGAATTTTGGTATACCCGGTTCGGTTTTTTTGCACACTGCTGTCACAATTCCTGCACTGAGTGAAGTTTTCATTATGATTATTCCATTCGTGATATATTCTCAATTCGCTTTTTGATCCCCTTCAGGATCTCTCTCTGGTGGGCGCCATCGATGATCGTTAAAAATGGTTTGAGTATGAAAAATGCAGCTTTTGGGTATCCTTCTGCACGCCACCAGCTGACCAGACGTGTAATGTTGTCGTCGATCTGATCAAGGTTAAAAGCCCAGCAGAATGCACCTTTTGGGGCATACCTCGTCTTATAAACGAATTGGGGGGCAACGTAGTTAAAATGGGTGGTTGCTAATAATAGCAGGAGGCGATTATCCTCAAGCTCAACCACATCATAATAGGCAGATCCCGGTGGCCCATCAGGGACAATGTCTCCTTCGGTAAAGTCCTGGTACTCCGCCAAGATCTCATTTGCGGCCGGTTTATACGTGCCGCGGGCATCTTTCGGCACGACATTGGGCCAAAAATATTTTTGCTCAAATTCATCCCACCATGTGTCGATATACCAGCCTCCCCGGTGGTATCCCACCTGCTTTATCCAGGGCCAGATTTCTGCCGGTTTGGCACTGATCTCGATTTCGTAATACAGATCCAGCATCGGTTCTTTGATCAAATCCTTGTTTGGAAAATTCATAATTTATTCCCTTAAGCTGCTAATGAGTTGGTGATGTTTGAAAGGATCGATAGATATTTATTCAATATGAGAATTATACTGTCCGCTTCTCCATTGCGCAGTTTACGAGAAGAAATACGTATTTCGAAAATCTGCTGTACTAGCGCTGGAAATATTGGTCCAAATATTTGGCGAAGAGATCAAGAACTTGGGGTAGGTTATCCCTTCCGAAACCGATACGCACGTGATGATCACCATATTGGAAAACACGCGAAGGTGCCAGCATAATACCGGTTTCGGCGACCAGCTGCTCACAAAAATCATAAGTATTATCAATACTCAGCATCCGGGGGAAACAGATTGAACCCCCAATAGGCCGGTTCCAGCTGAACTGATCCTGATACTCTGTAAAGAAGGTGTCAAGCACCGCCACATTCTTGCGAACCCGCTCTATCTGCTGTCCAATAATGCCATCCTTGTTCCTCAATGCGATAATCGCCAGCAGCTCGCTGGGCGCGCTGGCGCAGATGGTTGTGTAGTCCTTGAGCCTGCTGATTTGCTCTAAAACTTCACGATCCTGGGATGCCAGCCAACCAACCCGCAGTCCGGGCAAACCAAAAGATTTTGATAAACCAAAAAGGGAAAAAGCACGCTCGTACAGCTCACATGCTGCCGGAAGCGTTGCACCAGGCTTGACCTCCAGGTGGCGGTACATCTCGTCTGAAAGCAGGTACGCACCTTGGCTGCGGACAAGATCCACGAGGGCAGCAAACTCATCTTTTGTTGGTACAAATCCAGTTGGGTTGTGCGGAAAGTTAACCACTACCAGCTTGGTGTTGGCTCTCATTTTTACAGCCAGGTCATCGATTAGGAAGTTCCAGCCTTGCTTCTCATCGGCTTCCCAGGTCGAGACCTCACAGCCAATTGACCGGGCTATTTCGTATAAAGATTGGTAGCCCGGGAAAGTACAAATCACATGGTCCCCTGCCTGCAGCAGAGCGCGCATTAATAGGTATATGCCTTCCTCAGGTACAACCACCAGCACTTGTGTTTGATCAACTCCCTGGTAAATATGGGCAATCTCCTCTCGAAGTAATGGATGCCCCCACGATTCCGTGTATCCCAATTTCAATTGCTCCCACAGATTGCTCATTTCCGCATCTGCCATCTCCAGCAGTTCCTTCATGGATAAAGACTCACAGTCAGAGCTGGATAGCAGGTAGCGAGCCGAGAACTCGTGTTTTGCGAAATAGCGCTCGAGTTGAAAAGGTGTAATTTCCATGGGGTCATTCCTTCTTCTGGTCAAAGGAGAATCTCAGGTGAGATGTACTGATAGAAGCATCAGTTGAAAAATATTCGTAATCAGGATTTCTTTTTCGTTGGTTTGGGCTTGAGTGTTTTGACATACTCATAACTGAGATCAAGGTATTCCTTCAGTTCTTCAGTATTCTCCAACAATTCCTCCGGTACGGTCACATATTCTTTCAATATCGCGCCATGGGATTCGTACAGGGTGGTTTTGTATTTCCGCAGAAAATCTTCCCTTTCTTCTTTGGCAAGCCTGATACCCATAGAGCCGCTCTTCGATAGATAGGTAAACATATGACCATTCAAGGAAGTGTATGGCATGCTGACCCCTTTCCTTTCGATGTTCGGATTAGTGGCGATCAGCTGGTCATATAAATCGATCTTGTCTTGGGGAGGGAGATTGGAAGTTTTGCTCATCACTACTCCTTGCTGGTTATCTGAAACTGAGCGAAGTGTCCTGACTTGCGAATCAACGGGATGTCAATAGATTGTCTTCCGAAACTTGAAATTCAAAAACATTGGTAACAAGGTTATCATAATTCTTTATTTATCCAGACGCTACTTATCCTTTCGCCTTCCAATCATTTATGAAAGAATTAGTCGCTGGAATAATTATTGTAGAATTACCAGGCAGCTATTCAATAGTCACCTCCGTAAACTGTGAGGATGCAAAGAATATCCATTGGTTTGACTTACCCTGACAGATTTGGGAGAGAAGCGCGTTAATATGTATAGAAGGCATGTTCGCAAAATCTCCAAACCAACACTTTAGAACTGCGATGAGATCCATTTCTGACGAACAATCCCTGATTGAACAAGCCAGCCACGATCCACAGGCCTTTGCTGCTCTTTACGACCGTTATGTTGAGCAGATCTTCCTGTTTGCATTGCGCCGCACCGGAGACCGCGTACTGGCTGAAGATGTCACCAGCGCCACGTTCGAGAAAGCACTGCGCCATTTGCGGTCACATGGCTGGAAGGGAAAGAGTT
>DATKXE010000488.1:0-4015 GCA_035529195.1 Anaerolineales bacterium | reverse complement strand
CGACAAATTAGCTTTTGGATCAATTTGGCACAATTCCCGGATTTCATTAGAATATGCATTCCGGCAAGCGGCAATTGCTACTATCACAGAGATTGATGGGGAAATAGTTGGCTATCAAATCAGCACCGCGATGCAAATGGGTGGTCACCTGGCGCGTTTAGCCATACACCCACAAATCCAACGCCAGGGAATCGGGTATGCGATCTTGCGTGATCTACTGATCCAATTTAAACAACGCGGCGCCATGCGCATCACGGTCAACACTCAAGAGGATAATTTGGGATCGATAGCCCTGTATGAAAACTCGGGTTTTTCCCGCACGGGTGAAACTTACCCGGTTTACCTTTACCGCTCATAATAATCAATTACAATAGAGCAGCTAAAATCCCATCCAAAGCGATCATTTATCACTGATTTATTATTGGAACATCTCAGGAGTCCTCAATGGTTCAGGATCATGATACAAAGATAGCCAATTCTCAACTACGCCTAACATTATTGGCCATACGCGATGTAATTGGAGATAAAAGCTCCCGAGATATTCTTCAATCCCTCAACCTCGATTCTTATCTGACATCCCTGCCACCCGACGACCTAGAACAAAATCTGCCCGCTCAAGACTATGCCAGCTTATTGGAGACTATTGAATTAACCTATGGAAGTAGAGGACCTGGAATATTAGAACGGATCGGTAGATCAACTTTCCACCAGATACTGCGTGAACAACCGAATTGGACGTTTTCCGCACGGAAAGCAATGAGCCTGTGGAAGCCTGTCCAGCGGATAGAGATCATGTTAGAAGCTATCATTGAATCACAACGAAAAGCTTATCCTCAAACCGGGACCTGGATAGAAAATAAAAATGGCCGAATATCCTATATCGAACAAGATTGCCTGGTTTGTTATCGACGTCAGAGCTCGACCCCAGTATGCTTCCTGAAGATTGGTTATATCAGCGAAGCCACACATTGGGCAACAGAAGTAGAATTCAGCTGTTTGGAAACCGCCTGCATCGCAGCTGGGGATCCATTCTGCCGGTTTTCAATTGAAAAAACGAGCGTATCCCAGCAATCGACTCCAATTATTCAGTAAACCAGGTCCAGGAATAATTAATCTTGGTTCATTTATCCCTAGACAAACTCAACTGAACATGGCAAAATCGGGGGATTGTAAATGGTGTTCGAAGGGAGATTAAATGAGCAATAAACAGTCCAAAGGAAAACAGGGAACAACAACCCGGCGTGAAGCGGTGAGAGAAAAGCGCCACCAGCAGCAAAGAAAACAAAGAATATTTATAGTATTGGGTGTGGTCGCAGCTGCGCTGGTAATTGCTGCTGTTGTGATCGTCCCTTCCTTGCTACCGGTCGGGGATATCGTTACCATCACGCCACAAGAAAGACCGCTGGCTGATGGCAGGGCGATGGGTGATCCCAATGCTCCTGTATTAATCGAAGTGTTCGAAGATTTCCAGTGTCCAGCTTGTAAAAGTTATTCGGAACAAATCGAACCCCAAGTTGCGGATGCATATGTTGCCACCGGAGAAGTGTATTACATCTTCCGTCATTTTCCATTCCTGGACGATAATTCTCCGCGCAAAGAATCCGATCAAGCGGCCAATGCGAGCATGTGTGCAGCAGATGAAAACCGCTTTTGGGATTACCACGATATGCTGTTTGCCAATTGGAATGGTGAAAATGAGGGAGCGTTAAATAACAAGCGCTTGGTAGCCTTTGCAGAGACTTTGGGTTTAGATATGGCAGCTTTTAATCAGTGCTTTGAAGCAAATCTGCACGCTGAGGAAATAGGTGATGAATTGCTGATGGGAAAAGATTATGGGGTCACTGGGACTCCCTCGGTGCTGGTCAATGGTCGCTTACTCACACCAGGGCTAGTTCCATCCTTTGAAACTATCTCCGAGGCAGTTGAGGCTGAACTGGCGTTATCGGGAAATTAGGAATTCCATAATTGATAGTATTCGAGCTTCCAGGCATGTCGCATTGGACTTGGAAGCTCGCATCTAACGCTTCAAGGAATTGGTTACAGCTCGTCTTTCGCTAAGGTCGGGCCTGAAAGTCCCGTTGACTGGTTTTCCTTCAATTCTAGGACGAAACACAACGAGGAGAGCCGGTTCAGATACGGGAGAATCGCTAAGCTTTCAAATTCCTCCTCTTGGTGCAGTTCCGCTACCCGGCGCTCAGACCGGCGGACGATAGTTCGTGCGAATGCCAATGCTGCTCCGGATATAGAATCTCCTGGAACAATGAATTGCGCCGGTGTATCAATCGAACTGCTGTACCTATCAATCTCACTCTCCAGCCAGGCTAATCGTGCCGCATCAATAACTCGAAATTTTGACGCATTTTCCTTCGTTGCGGACAGTTCAGCCATGATATGGTACAAATCTTTCTGAATCTGCAAAATCACTTCAGCGGTATCCGCAGCCTGGGTTTGCGCTCTGGCCAGGCCCAGGACGGCAGAAGCTTCATCAATTGTACCAACCGTTTCGATCAATATATGATATTTGGGCAGCCTACCCTTACCTAAACGACCTGTGTATCCATCATCGCCAGTTTGTGTGTAGAATTTTGACATACTCACATTATAACTGACCTGCCAACCTACTCCGATGGAGCTGCTTGTTGTATACTTAGAAAAGAAAGGAGTCTTACATGCAAGTACATTGTACGAATTGTCACAGACCTTTTGCGATTAATAAAGAAACTGTTAATGCCGCCTTGGATGAGATCCATAATGAAGATCTGAGCCATTACAATGCCATCTGCCCGCATTGCCGTCGGTCAAACCGCATATCTCCAAAAGAATTGAAACGCGCGGCCCCGGATTGGAAACCAGGTGAATCCTCCACGACACAGCCAGAAGAATGAGTATCCTTCGCGGAGGAAAGATCGATTCCAATAATCTCGATTAATATACAGAGTTCGACACCCTGTTATTTTAAGTCCTTGATTAGCTGCCGCAAAATGGCATCCAGCAATCTAGCTTTGTCTTGAAGCTAGATTGCAAATTTAATTTGTGATTATTATCGCGTTCGAGGGGAAATGTTAGCGAGATGGAAGGGGGTTTCAGATTCAGTGTTTATATTTATTCGGGATCATCAATCCGGTTTTCTTCGGGTAAATTCTCACGATCATAAATGTAGTTGATCTCCCTGATTGCAGCCAGCAGCGATTCGTTCAAAGCCGAGTCTGGCATGCGCCATGTCCAGTTCCCGCTTGGATTGCCCGGATAATTCATTCGGGCTTCGTTGTCAAGGTTTAAGAAATCTTGCATTGGAGCCAGTGCAAATACCGCCACGGAACCCCAGGTAGCGCGGATCAGATCCCAGGCAACCTGACTGCCATCTCGGTCAAGATAGCGCCTGTAAAAGCCCTTCTCCTTCTCAGCAACTCGTTCATACCAGCCCCTTGAAGTATCGTTGTCGTGTGTTCCTGTATACACTACGCTGTGTTTTTCGTGATTGTGAGGTAAGAAAGCTTCCTTTGGATCACCCGTGAAAGCAAACTGGACGATGCACATCCCAGGTAAATTATATTTCTCACGCATTGCAACTACATCTGGGGTGATAACACCCAAATCTTCGGCGATAATTGGCAATTCACCTAAAGTCTGCTGAACGGTTAAGAAAAAATCCTCCCCGGGACCATCAACCCAGCGACCGTTCACTGCAGTTTTCTCACCGTAAGGCACTTCCCAATAGCCGGCAAACCCACGAAAATGGTCCAGGCGCACAATATCAACCAAGCCTAACACAGCCGATAATCGCTTCAACCACCAGCTGTACCCATCTGCCTGGTGAATATCCCAGTGATATAAAGGATTACCCCACAATTGACCTGTTTTTGAGAAATAATCCGGAGGAACTCCAGCCACAGCTTTTGGATTACCCTGCCGATCAAGATTAAACAGCTCTGGATGAGCCCAAACCTCAGCACTATCATGCGCCACAAAAATTGGGATATCCCCGATGATGCGGATATTCTCCTGATTAGCGTGC
>DATKXE010000487.1:0-2984 GCA_035529195.1 Anaerolineales bacterium | reverse complement strand
CCGTTTTAGATATATTCGATCCCTGAAATTACTATCCATACCCATTTTCTTGATAAACAATTCCCCATCTAGGTTTTGAGGGTTCAATCAATAATTTCAAACATATCAAAATATAAGGAGGGTCACGTTCACCCATGAGACACGATTCCGGCGTTGTTGAAGTCATTGTTGGCTCAATGTTTAGTGGCAAAACAGACGAATTAATTCGACGTCTACGGCGAGCAACGATCGCGAAACAAAAAGTACAGGTATTCAAACCTGCGATCGATAATCGCTTTGCAGAAGCTAAAGTAATCTCCCATGCAGGGAACGATTTCGATGCCCATCCGATCAGTGCTTCCGCCCAGATTCTTGAGCAATTGGATGCTGAATCCACCGTAATCGCGATTGATGAAGCCCAGTTTTTCGACCCCGATATCATACCCATCATCCAGCGCTTAGCTGATAGCGGTTTACGTGTTATTGTTGCTGGTCTGGATACAGATTTTCGCGGCGAGCCATTTGGTCCCATACCCACCCTGATGGCGCAAGCTGAACGGGTTGATAAGCTGCATGCTATTTGCATGGTGTGTGCAGAACAAGCCTCCCGCACGCAACGCTTATTAGACGGAAAACCTGCCAACTATAATGATCCGGTGGTTGTCATTGGCGCATCCGAGTTGTATGAAGCCCGCTGCAGGAAACATCACGAAGTTCCAAGGGATTAATTATGCAAGATTACCACACCTTTCTCGATGAAATCCTGATTCCTGTCGATGAATTGCAGGAGAGGATTGCCCAATTGGGGATGCAGATTAGTGAAGATTATCAGGGAAAGAACCTGCATCTGATCTGCATTCTGCGCGGCGGTGTGTTGTTCTTAGCCGATTTAATGCGCCAGATCAACCTTCCACATACCATCGACTTTATGGCTGTGTCGTCTTATGGATCAGGTGCTCGTCAATCCACTGGACAGGTGCGGATTGCCCTTGACTTGAAAGAGGATATCCATGGTCGTGATGTATTGCTGGTCGAGGATATCGTCGACAGCGGTTACACGATCGCTTCCGTTCTCGAAATGCTGGCCACCCGACATCCACGCAGTTTGAAAGTCTGCACTTTGCTGGATAAGGCCGAACGCAGAGAAGTAGAAGTTCCAATCCACTATCGAGGATTTGCGATACCCAATAAATTCGTTTTTGGTTATGGACTCGATCTCGATGAGTATTACCGAAACTTATCATTCATTGGCACCGTGGATCCGCTAAAGTACCAACCCCCTGAGTAAGAATTCACCATGGAGGAGCTGGACCCGCTTGTTCAGCCCAGAGATCTTTCACCATACGCAGGCAGATGGATCGCTTGCATTGGTGACCAAATAATTGGTCAAGGTGGAACTCCTGAACAGGCGCTCCATGCTGCCCAGGCATCAAGATTCAAGGAAATCGCACAAATTACCTACGTATCTCCCACACCACCCCTTCAAATTCACCCCTTCCTGGAGAAATTAGCTGATTACTTTCCTCCAGATTTTCCTGTGTATGTCGTCGGAGGTGCAGTGCGCAATGCTTTGCTCAGGCGTCCGGTCAAAGAATTAGATTTCATCCTTCCTGAGAAAGCCATCAAACATGCCCGTAGAATCGCCAATGAATTCAATGGAGATTTTTATGCTTTAGACCCAGACAGGGATTATGGTCGTGTTTTGATCCCCCAACCTGAGGATCAAGCCCTAGTCTTAGATTTCGCGCCAATTCAAGGAAATGATTTAGAAGCGGATTTGAAAAACCGTGATTTCACCTTTAACGCCATGGCAGTCGGCATACAGCCTCCTTTTCCTCTCTACGATCCCTTGGGAGGAGCAATAGATTTACATGCCAAACGCCTGCGAACATGCACTCCCACAGCCTTCACAAATGATCCAATCCGCATCTTGAGAGGTATCCGGTTTTCACTCGAGTTCAATGTGAGACCTGACAAAGATACCAAAGAGTATCTACGTGCAGCTGTTGATCTGCTTGCGAATGTCTCTGCTGAGCGATTACGAGATGAATTATTCCACCTGTTTGCAGGTCCCAAACCTGCTGTAGCGATTGATGTCTTGGATCGCTTGGGAGCCCTGGAATACATCTTCCCGGAACTCGATGATCTGCATGGACTCAAACAAACGGTCCCCCATATCCACGATGCCTGGAAGCATACTCTGGATGTTGTAAACCAGCTGCACTCAATACTGGAGGTTTTAAGTCCATCTTTTAATCCAGAAAGCAGCTCCAATTTGATCATGGGCATAATTTCCCACCGGCTTGGTCGCTATAGAATACAGCTTACGGCTCACTTGGAGCAAAGATTGGTTCAAACCCGTTCTTTGCGAGCACTCATTTACCTGGCGGCTTTATATCACGACAGCGGCAAACCGGAATGCGTGGAGGTGGAACCAGATGGACGCATCCGATTTATAAACCATGAAGTGATTAGTGCGAATTTAGTGGTTAAACGGGGAGAAGAGCTGCAGCTCAGCAACCTGGAGATAAAACGCCTGCATATTATTGCATCCCATCATATGCGTCCATCATTATTGGCACAAACCGGGAAGATGCCATCCCGTCGGGCGAAATACCGCTTCTTCCGAGATACTGGAACAGCTGGAATTGATATCTGCCTGCTTTCTCTAGCGGACACTCTTGCGACTTATGGATCTACTCTACCACCCGATACTTGGGCGCATCAGGTCGATGTGGTCAGGAGTCTGTTAGAGGCTTGGTGGGAAAATAAAGAAAAGGAGATTTCTCCACCTCCTTTGATCGATGGAAATGACCTCATGCAAGAGCTGAGATTAACACCGGGCCCAATCATCGGTCTCATGCTGGAAAGAATTAAAGAAGCTCAAGCGACCGGTTTGGTTAACAACCGTCGGCAGGCGTATGAACTCGCCAAGAGTGTATTAAATGACACTGAGTTGGAAAGCGAAACTTGAAATTCGGTGTTTAAGGAAATATTGTTGTCAG
>DATKXE010000486.1:0-10442 GCA_035529195.1 Anaerolineales bacterium | reverse complement strand
TATGCCGTATCCTTATCGCTATCCGATTCACTCTTCCAGAAGCGCCGCCGGGAGCGTCGTAAATACCATTTGGAAAGCGTATCGACGAAGTTCTGGATCGGTCGTGTGGCTCCCAGGACATCATAGCTTTCCAATGAATTGGTCACGTCACGGGTCAGGGTATTGAGCTCGGAAAGCAGCCAACGATCGAGATCATTCTGGCTCTCACCTATTTGGGCGTCGCTTTCACCAGGTTTCCACTCGTCCAGCAATGCGTAGGTGACAAAGAAGGAATACACATTCCACAAAGTTAATGTGAAGCTGCGCATCACCTCACCAACCAGTTCCACCGAAAAACGCCGTTCCTGACCGGGAGGGCTGGCTGTATAGAGATACCAGCGAAAAGCATCCGCCCCGTGCTCATTGATCACATCCCAGGGATCAACCACCGTGCCGCGCGATTTGGACATTTTCAAGCCATCCGCATCCAGGATCAATCCCAGGCTGAGCACATTGCGGAAGCTGACTTTCTCAAACAGCAAGGTGCTGATGGCATGCAGTGAATAAAACCAACCACGGGTCTGGTCAACCGCTTCACAAATATAATCTGCGGGAAACTGCTGCTCGAATTTCTGCTTGTTCTCGAATGGATAGTGCCATTGTGCTACCGGCATGGACCCGGAATCAAACCAGACATCGATCAATTCCAGCACACGATTCATTTTTCCACCGCATTCAGGGCAATCGAACTGCACCTCGTCCACAAATGGGCGATGCAGATCCAGATCGGACAGGTCTTTCCCAGCCAGTTCGCTCATCTCGGCTACCGAACCTACCGCCAGCTGGTGGTGGCAATCGCCGCACTCCCAGATCGGAAGTGGGGTTCCCCAGTAGCGCTCCCGTCCCAACGCCCAATCAACGTTGTTCTCCAACCAGTTGCCGAAACGTCCATTCTTAATATGTTCTGGATACCAGTTGATTTCCTGGTTGAGACCGGTCAATTTATCTTTATATTCGGTTGTGCGGATATACCATGTGCTGCGGGCATAATAGATCAGCGGGGTATCACAACGCCAACAGAAAGGATAGGTATGCGTGTAAGTTTCAACTCTGTAGAGCAGACCACGCATCTCCAGGTCCTCGGTAATTAATGGATCGGCGTCCTTCACGAATTTTCCGCTCCACGGCCGTACCTCCGGGATGAAAGTTCCGTCCTCGGCCACTGTCTGCAAAATTGGCAGATCAAATTCCAGGGCCGCGTCCATATCTTCAGCACCGAAGGCTGGTGCCATGTGTACCAGACCGGTGCCATCTTCGGTAGTCACAAAATCTCCGAGCACTACATAATGGGCTGGCTTATCCAGAGCCAGGAAGGTGAACAGCGGTTGGTATTTGATGCCTTTGAGTTTTTTCCCCTTGAAAGTTTCAAATATCTCCACCTGTTCATCCCGGAAAACCTGCTCCACCAGATCCTTGGCTAAAATTAGTTTTTCTTTGCTATCATCCGCCAATTTCCGTTCCACGATCACATAATCGACATCGGGATGCACAGCTACAGCCACGTTACCGGGCAGCGTCCAGGGGGTGGTTGTCCATACCAGAAGGGAAGTGCCGGGATCATCTATCAGCGGAAGGCGCACAAAAACTGATGGATCAACCGCCTGCCGGTAGCCCTGAGCAACTTCATGATCTGACAGCGGCGTCCCACAGCGCGGGCAGTAGGGTACGACCTTGAATCCCTGGTAAAGCAAATCCTTGTCCCAGAAGGTCTTTAATATCCACCACACCGATTCGATATAGTCATTGGTGTAGGTGACATAGGCTTCCTCCAGGTCCACCCAAAATGCGATCCGGTCGGTCAAACGCTCCCACTCCTGGATGTAATCAAATGCTGATTGGCGGCAGAGTTCATTGAAGGGACCAATGCCGTACTCCTCAATCTGGCTTTTGCTGTTGAAACCCAGGCGTTTCTCAACCTCGATCTCTACCGGCAATCCGTGGGTATCCCATCCACCCCGGCGGATCACATGCTTGCCCTGCATGGTTTGATAGCGCGGGAAAATATCTTTAAATGCCCTGGCCAGCACATGATGTACACCTGGGATACCATTCGCGGTTGGCGGACCTTCGTAGAAGACATATTCAGGATTCCCACGACGCTGTTTTTCACTCTTTTCGAAGATGTGGCGGATTTTCCACATCCGCAGAACCGCCTCTTCAACATGGGTGATATTAAGTTCCTTTGAAACTGGTTTAAACATAATTACCTCGCTAAGGAAAAACTAATGCTTGGCTATCAGCATAACTCATTTCGAATTCAGCCTGCGGCTTAGGAACAAAAAAACTCGTCCCAAATCAGGGACGAGAGGCTGTTCGATCTATCATCTCCCGCGCTACCACCCTGGTTCCCGCTAAACGTGGACACCTCGGTCGAGTACGGTCCTTTGACTTATACCCGCATCATTGATAACGGGTGATGAACCCGGTTCACTTAATAGTGTTTTGAAATCACGTTCAGATCCCGGCTCCGGAAGGATTTTCTACCGGCTGGTCTGCCCTGGCTCACACCAATCCCAGGGTCGCTGACAGCTTAAGCAAGCATACTCGTTTCCATCAAAGCCTATTTGGGGTTGATTGGACAGATTATGCCACAACTGTCTCAGGCGGTCAACTGCTCATCCAATCACGGTTAAGAATATATTTTGCGACGAATAACGCTAAAAACGACAGCAGGATCAGGACCACCGAAAGGGTTATTGCAATATCCAGGTTCAGTTCGAATCCGATATAGATCGCCAGCGGCATGGTTTGTGTCCTTCCAGGAAAATTGCCAGCGAAGATGATCGTGGCACCAAATTCTCCTAATGCCCGTGCCCAACTCATTACGCTCCCCCCCAGCAGTGCCGACCAGGACAGCGGAATAGTGAGGAAGCGGAATATCTGTGGGCTGCTGGCACCATCCAGGGCAGCCGATTGTTCTAATTCCTGGTCAATATTTGAGAAACCCAGCGCTGCCGACTTGATATAAAACGGGGCCGCGACAAAAACCTGGACAATGATCACCGCGATGGGTGTAAATGCGATGTGGATCCCGAGATCATCCAAGACCCCTCCCAAAATACCCCGTCTACCAAACGCCATCAGCAGCGCCACTCCAGCCACGGCGGGTGGCAGGACCAGCGGCAGATCGATCAAAGTGTCCACCAGTCGGCTGAAACGAAATTGACCTCGCGCCTGGGAATATGCCAGGGGTGTTCCAGCCAGGATAATGATCATGGTAGAAATCAGGGTGGTTCCCAAACTCAATGCGATCGCCTGCAGGACTTCCGGCTGCCGTAAATTCTCCAGCAGGTCCGCTGGTGAAATCCTCAGGAACAACGCCAATATCGGCAAACTTAAAAAAATGAGCATCGGGAGGCTTAACACGCGCCATAACCCGCTCATCCTGGTTTGAGGAGCGGGAGCTGGCGGTGACTGGCGAACTTTACCCCTATTCATTTTGTCCCAGCTTCATAAAACCATAACCGTTCAAGATATCCTGTCCCTCAGGAGAGAGAACCAATGCAATAAAATCTAATCCCAGATCTTTTTCTGAGCTATCTCTGAGAGGTGCAATATAGTAGCTTGCGGTGACATTAATCTCCTCCGGAATTGGGATCATGCGAATGTCCTCCCCCTGTGCTCCGGCAGCGTCGCTCACATATACGATCCCAGCATCCGCTTCTCCCAAGGTGATTTTCGTTAGCACAGCCCGAACATTTTCCTCGTAAGAGACAACATTACCCAAAACTTTTTCCTTGTAATCCTCACCAAAACCAATCTGCTGGTTTGCGCGTTCAAGCATTTTTTGGGAATATAGCCCAACCGGTGTCGATTTATCGGCCAGAATTAACCGTAGTCCAGGTTTGATCAAATCTCTCACACCAGCAATGATTCCAGGGTTATCCCCTGGCAGGATTACCATTAATTGATTTTGGATAAATTCCTGGTCTGCACCGCTCATCACCCTACCAGCAGAGATGACGTTTTCCATCTGTTTTGCATTCGCACTGGCAAAGAGATCACCAGGGGCGCCTTGGGATAATTGCTGGGCGATTTGCTGGGAACCCGCAAAGCTGATCACAACTTCAACATTTGGGTGAGACGATTCGAACACTTCACCGAGACGTGAAAATGCTTCAGTCAAGGAAGCCGCGGCATAAATAGTTAGCTCTTGTTTTCTCGAATTCTTCACCGAATTTGTATCAGATAGTTCCCCGCAGGCGGCCCCGAGTATGACCACCAGAATCGTGATGAATTTGAGCCTGCTGAGCGGACTACTCATGCTGGTCGGTCTCGCGTTGGATAAGTTGAGATTTTCGTTTGACAGGATCCTAGCCAATCCAGGATCGATCCCAATTGGCGAATGCGCAGATCTAATCCCAGGCGGTTGAAAATCTGGTCCTCGGGAATCGAAGATTGAGTCAGGTTTAAGCGCTCGAGTCCATTTTGCGTTTCAGCAATCTGTCCAGCGATAATTTCCTGTGCTAGCTCTGGTTTAATTTTCAGCGCAAAATATAAACGCGTGGTGAATTCAACCCGTATGGCACGTACACTCAAGCGGCTGGGAGCAGACATCCATCCTTCAAAACGCTCTTGTCCTGCTGCAGTTAGTTCAAACAAACGCTTTGCTGGCAGTTTTTCTTGTTCTTGGATCCTGCCGCGAATAAAACCTTTTCCCTCCAGGCGGTTGAGGATATTGTAAATCTGGCTCTGGCTCAGGTTCCAAACCTGGTGTAAATCGATCGTTAACTTCTGGTGCAGCTCGTATCCGTGAGCTGGGCCCTGGGCTAGCAAACCTAGAAGGACATATTCAGGTGAAAGAGAGCCAATGGGAGCTGATTTCATATCAGGATATACTCACTCAGTGAGTATATCCTTTTTGGATGGACTGTCAAGTGTTAAGAGCAAATAAACAGCAAATCTGGCTTGCGAGCCTTCTCCCTCACGCTCGTGTTCCATTTCAACAACCATATTTCTAAATTTGAGACCTGAAAATTGGGATCAACGCATCAACGTTTCTACGGTAGACATGGGATGGGAGAGTTTCTCTGCCATAACATGGACGATGAATTTATGAAACAGGGCTGCTGCTTCAGGGTCATATGCTTCCATATTTTTTAGTGCGCCAGTGGTCAATCGATACACCGTGATTGGAGTTTCGGAAATCACTGAAGCATTCCGTTTTGATCCCAGGTAGAAGCCAAGTTCGCCAACCAGATTTTCGCTGCTCAAGGTGTTCAAACGAATTGGTTCTTCACCGGATGTCTCCAGCTGGGCTGTGACTGCCCCATCTTCGAGGAAATAAACAGCCCCCGGAGAGTCACCTTGCTGTATGAGGTGGACACCGGCCGGGAGTTCTTGCCTCTCAAGATAATTCATGACGCGGGTGATAATTTCTGTATCTCCAATCAGATCTTTGAGCTGTTCACGCATAGATTTACGTGGGTCTTTGTCAAGCACTCCCGTCGATTGAAGCAGATTATCTTCGCACCATTCGATACCATGATCCAGGTCAGGTAATACTATAAAAGAATTCTCTTCGCGGCCTAAGACACCTGATTTACCCAGAAAAGTCTGGAGATCCTCGGATAATCCGGTCAGTATGATGCTGGTATGATTATTCTGTAGAAGCTGGATCATTTTGCGAAAGCTGAGTACAACCGATGAGTCAATGCCTGTTACATGGGAAAAATCCAGCACGAGAAAACACAAGCGAGTTCTAGCATAACTATTGATGTGGGCGCGAATTTGTTCAAGAAGCTGGTTGGCGGTTCCAAAAAAGATGTAGCCCTGTAACTCTAAAATCAACACCTGCTTTCCGTAACGGCGCAATAATCGTTGATGCAATTTTAGCCGGGTGATCGTACTCTGGTAAGTAGCGGCGGTGAGTGAATGCTTAATCACCTCGACTTGGCTGTAGTTGATTGTAAAGAGGATTAATGCAGCCAGGATTCCGACCGCGACACCCTCCAGAAACCCCACGGTAGCAATCACGAATAGGATCAAGAGAATGATGAAGTAATCAGTTTTGGGTAGTTTAAACCATAATTCATATACCCATTCGTATAGAAAGGTGAGCCCGAGAAACATGAGCAAGCCACCCAAAACAAACTTGGGGAAGAGAGAAATAAAGGCTGTACCAGCAACAAGCGCGGCAGCGCATACTCCGGCAGCAAACAAACCAGTCAGACGGGTTTGCGTACCTTTCTTATGATTCATCACAGATAAACTGAGTTGGTGGAAACCGATCAAACCGGCGAATAGACCAGCGAAAAGATTTCCTGTTCCTGCAGCTCGCAGCTCATGATTTAGATCCATATCCCCATCAGCAGCGAGCTCAAGCCCGCTCGCATTGAGCAAAAACGAGATCGCACTGATCACAAGAACGATCACAATGCTGCCAATATAGCCCAATATCTGATCCCAATTCACCTGAGCCAGTGCGGATAACGGAAATGGTCGCAGAAGATTCCCTTCTGGGAAAGGGCTCAGCAACCACCCTGTGCGCTTACTCCTGCAACAGAGAAGCCAGCCAACGATGTGACCAGAAAGAAGAAAATAACCGCGCCTATGACAAAACCAGGCAGTAAAAGATAGTGATTATATCGATTTCAAATTGCCAGCAATAGGATAGCAAATGCCAGACCTGGGAGCCAAAGCAACAATATCTCAGGTTGAAATAATGTCGATAACTCTATAAATCTGTGGATAATACCGGTCATCATGTTGATTGACCCGGTAACTAGCAGCCAGCCTGTTCCGGCTAGAAAGCCGCCCATGACAGGATAAGGTAAAAATCGAACCAGGCCTCCCAAATTAAAATAGCCCAAGCCCAGCATGAAGATGCCACACAAAATAGTTGTCAAAGCGATGACGACGACGATTGTGATGAAAGTCTCTAATCCAGACGCATCCGATGGCATTGAGGTCACAATTGCAGCAGACATCACAGCCAGGATAGCCGCAGGAGCATCCTGAATGCCTGAGACCGTTCCAGGTAACGAGGTCATGAGGGCAACCACAACTCCTGTGATAATGGCGCCTATCAAAGCAAACCCAATGCCGTTTGGGAGAAAGCTGGAAAGTTCACCCGCGAAAATCAGGGCCGCGAAGGAGATGGCGATGATTACCTCAACCAAACCCACAACCAAGCCAGATGTTAATCCGGGAACAAGGCGTGCAGACATGAAATCCTGGTCCAGCTCCGCAGCAAGATTTTTGATTGAAGCCAGTTTGTTGGGGGTTGTCACGCTAGAAATCCACCATTACAAGAAAGTCAACACCTTAGTCTTCCAGGGTGCTGACGTCGCCTTCTGGTTCTCCCATTGCCCGGGCGCGCAGCAAACGACGCATTATCTTGCCGCTGCGTGTTTTCGGTAAACTATCAACAAATCCTATTTCTTCAGGTTTAGCAATGGGACCGATCTCGTGACTGACATGCTGGCGTAATTCATCGCCCAATTTTTCACTCTGCTCATACCCAGAACGCAGTATAACGTATGCATGGATAGCATTGCCTTTTAATTCATGTGGCAGGCCAATAGCCGCGGCTTCAGCTACCGCCGGGTGGCTCACCAGAGCGCTCTCAATCTCTGCGGTTCCCAGACGGTACCCGCTGACCTTGATCACATCGTCCATACGACCAATAATCCACAGGTAGCCATCCTCATCCCGTCGGGCTGAGTCGCCAGTTTGGTACATATTTTTAAACTTTTCCCAATACTGCTCCTGGTAGCGCTCGGGGTCACGGTAGATCGTACGAAGCATACCTGGCCAGGGTTTCTTGATCACCAGGTAGCCTTCTTCTCCCGGCGGCACAACTTTTCCATCCTCATTAACCACATCAACATCGATCCCAAAGAATGGCTTGGTTGCCGAACCCGGTTTTAGCGGTGTGATCGGCAATGGTGTGATCATAAAACCACCAGTTTCGGTTTGCCACCAGGTATCCATGATCGGGCAGCGTTCTTTTCCAATAATTTTGTAGTACCAACGCCAGGCTTCTGGGTTGATCGGTTCGCCAACACTTCCCAGCAAGCGCAAACTGCTCAAATCATGCCGGTTTGCCCAGGCATCTCCGAAGCGCATCAATCCACGGATAGCTGTTGGAGCAGTGTACAGAATCGTGATTCCATAATTCTCAACCATCCGCCACCAGCGATTCGGATACGGGTGGGTTGATGCCCCTTCATACATGAAGCTTGTCGCTCCATTGAGCAGCGGTCCATAGACGATGTAGCTGTGCCCGGTAATCCAGCCTGGGTCGGCAGCACACCACCAACGATCTTCATCCCGGATATCGAACACACATTTCAAAGTGGCATAAGTATAGACCATATAACCACCGTGGGTATGCACAACGCCTTTCGGTCGACCGGTAGTGCCAGAGGTATACAGAATAAATAACGGGTCTTCGGCATCCATGGGCTCCGTCTCACATTGAGAATTAGATATGGGCAAACCCATCAATTCTTCGTACCAATAGTCACGCCCCGGCTCCATGTAAATATCCTGACAAGTCCGTTTAATAACGATACAGCTCTCGATCGTCGGCTGACGAGCCATGGCTTCATCAGCAATATCTTTTAAGTACACAATTTTACCCCGCAGCCAACCACCATCCGCAGTGATGAGAATCCGGCTTTCAGCATCCTCGATCCGTTCAGCCAGAGCTTCGACGCTAAATCCGCCATAGACAACACTGTGAGGTGCCCCAATTTTGGCACAAGCGAGCATGGCGATCACCTGCTCCGGAATGCGCGGTAAGTAAATCGTGACGATATCACCCTTCTTGACCCCCAAGCCGCGCAGCAAGTTAGCAAACTTGCATACTTCTCGATTGAGAGCATAATAAGAAAATGTGCGCACATCCCCGGGCTCACCTTCCCAGATCAACGCTAGCTTGTTCTTGCGAGAGGTTTTTACATGTCGATCTAATGCATTTTGAATAATGTTGGTCTTCCCACCCACAAACCACTTGAAGAATGGGGGATTGCTCTCATCCAGTACCTGCTCCCATTTCTCATACCAATCCAGCTCTTCAGCCTGGTCAGCCCAAAAACCTTGCGGGTCTTCGATAGATCGCTGGTACATCGCTTCGTAATCCTGGATGTAGGCCTTCGAGACGATCTCTTCAGAAGGATGATATACATCTCCTTCCAATTCACTGTTCACTGTAGCGGCTTTAGCCATCATATTCTCCAATCCTGGTATACCTTTTGGCGAGTAAACGGATGCAAATCATCCAATCTATTAGATGGATTTTACGGGCATGTTCGTTTGCTGTCAACTTAAAACAATGGTAATTCTCAGATTGCATTTAAAAGAGGCAAAATCAGTTCGACATTTCAATTTGAAGAAAGACCAATATTTAACCAACCATGCCACTAATTATGGTATACTAAATATTATTTTAGACTATTCTAAATTCAAACGATTTAGTAAAAATATTTTTTTAGTGAGGAAATAATTATGGGTGAAAACACAACCTTTAGAATTATCGTGAGCATAGTTGTTCTGGTCAGCTTATCAATTTCAATTTATTTTCGCCGCAAAGCCCAAAAGAATTCTCAAGATGAAATTGATCGTCGCCTGGAAGGTAATTTCACCATGATCGCATTAAGGTTTGGTGGAATATTGATCTGGCTCATAATTTTCGCATATATTCTCTACCCAGCTGCCATCTCCTGGGCAACTTTTCCCCTCCCATCCTGGATGCGCTGGTCGGGAGTAGCAGGTAGTGCAGCAGCTGCACTGCTCCTGGTCTGGATGTTCACCAGCCTTGGGTTGAACATCACAGATAGCGTCACCACTCGTGATGAACACAACCTGATCACCAAGGGACCCTACCGCTGGATCCGCCACCCACTCTATACTTTCGGTCTTCTGTTATTCCTGTGCCTCAGTTTAATCATGGGCACCTGGTTGATCCCAATTCTAGGTATCCCTACCTTTGCTATCCTAATCCATCGCACGGGTATCGAAGAAAGAACGTTACAAGAACGCTTTGGTGATGAGTACCAGCGCTACACGGAGCAAACTGGTCGTTTCTTCCCCCGCTTGGGTTGATCTATATTCATTTCGACAGCCTTCCTCCAAGCTGTTTTGCGACCCTGGCACGATATAAAAAACAGTACCCAGTATGCATTACCGTGCTTACCGTTCGTTTCTTGAGCATCCGCGCAAAGATTAAAAGGAGCATCTAATAATATCCTTCAGGTTATAATCCTCTCACGATTCAACTCGTAACAGAGCGATAACCAGGAGGTCAGCAATGAAGATGCTCGGCATTGATATCGGAGGTTCAGGGATCAAAGGCGCACCAGTTGATACAGACACCGGCACCCTGCTTGAATCTCGTTTCCGCTTGCCTACTCCCTCCCCTGCTAAGCCCGTTGCGGTTGCTGAAACCGTTGGTGAAA
>DATKXE010000485.1:0-4974 GCA_035529195.1 Anaerolineales bacterium | reverse complement strand
TTGCCATCTAATTTATCGATATAAACAACTTCGAAATGATCCAAAATGGCAAGGTGAATAGTCTCACCGGTTTCTTCGCGAAGCTGCGTCAGCACTGGTCGTGCGATTGTAAGTAAATCGATTGCCTTAAGGAATTTGGATGCCAGCCATACTATCTTGGATCCCAGAGAATAACGATTGTTTTCAGGATCTTTAACAACATATCCCAGACTTTCTAGGGTGGTCAGGAACCGATAAGTGGTGCTCTTGTTCATCTTGAGGGCATTAGAAATTGAAACCAATTCTTGAGGGGAATCAGCATTAGCCAAGAATTCCAGGATAGCGAAAGACTTAGCGACCGACTTGTTTAGAATAGGAAGGCCGTGATCTTTATCCATAAAAAATAAAATTTCATGATTCTTTGAGATTGAAGCTCGGCCAGAAAACTTGTTTCATTATTCAAAACAACGCTTCAAACCTGATAAAAGTATAGCAATAGTATTATCTTATGTCAATACGTCATTCTTTGAGATCTCTGCCCAAAAATCGGTTGGTGACTTGCTAGCCCTAACATATTGGGGTGAATCAGCTAGAATTGTATAAAAATACCGCGCCAAATCTAACATAACAGCTGTAACAGGGGTTGGAGGCTGGTCAAGACGCCTGATCGTTTATATGCACCATCTGGGAGGAAGCTCGGAAGCAGGTATCGATTTATACCAATCCCTGAAAATAATGGGGCGGAGTGGGACGACCTGAAAGCCGCCGCCATGGATGATAACATGTGGTTGGGTTGCTTCAATGAGAGGCAGTGCGATCTCACCATCAGGTGCTTCTCCGCAAAATTCATATCCGATAGCTGCCCAATCCATATTGTCCCGAATACCTTATCGAGTCACAATCTCGTCTTCGACTAGAAAAACTTTCTTGAGCACTGCTTGTACTCCATTGTTGCTTATTTTGTTATGATCCACTCTACCCTACACGATCGAATGAGGGAAGCCTGGGTATGAATGCAGTTTACCAGATATTCCACCGTTTGGTTCAGCTTGGCCTGTCTATTCAGCGGGGGATCAATAACCGAGGTCATATTGTTGAGAATGAATCACTCTGTGTTAATTAAAGAAGAGCCAATATACAATTGGTCCTTGAATAATTCGTTTCTCAGATTAATTTTAACTCCTGGTCTATGGATGTGAAGAAAGTGTTGGGTCTAAATTTGGACCATTATAGCATTGCAGGGTTTATGGCATCAGTATTAGGGTCGTGAAATAGATAAATAGGGTTGGGGTACATATTCTGATTGGATAGATCAACGAATAAGAGACTCTGCGAGCTTAGTTCTCACAGGTTGGTTTAGAAGCCATGAATTGAGATCAGACTGAATTATGACTTATATTTTTTTGTTCGTGATGTTTCCCTCAACCTGTTATTACACCTGTATTGAGTAGCCAAACCCTTCGCTTTGGTTCGATAGAGATTATATTATGTAAATTCAATGGATTTATCTTGTGAGGTTTGAAGGAGTTTCATGAGCAGACCGGTTTTACTATTACCCTTACAGCTGGTATAAACTTAAAATTTAAGATTTATCAGGTTGATTTTTTCTGTAACGAAACATCCCAGATAGCGGGAGGTGCATTTCTAATAAACGGGTACAATTCATTTAACAGCTCCGGATTTCTGTTTATGCCCAACAAGCATCGTTTGATGGTTTTACGAGGCCAGGGGTTTTGTTTTAGTGCCAAATATGATCCGAACTTCCTTCTTCGCTTTGTTGTTAATATTCACATTCCTATCTGCCTGTCAAACAGGAGATGGCGATCTTGATCAACAGAAAACTGAGGATATCCCCTCAACCGCACAGTTAGAGACAGATACCCAAATGCAATCAAGTTCAGAAGTCGGACTATACAGCACAGATCAATCAAAATATTCATCCTTTACAATTCTTGATAGCGCTGAGTACGATATCCAACAGAGGCTTAAGCTGGTCAATCACGGGCCAGGAAGTCCTTCGAAACAGAATCTCTGGGTGGCGTTAATCCAGGACGTCTACCCTTACCAGGTGGTCGTCGAACGGGAGATCAATCCAGGAAGCTACCAACTGGTGGTTGATGAATATGGAAACCAGATCGCAGAATTTGATTTCTCGGAAATGCCCCCCGATTCTGAGATCCAGGTGGAAATTAACTACCGGGTAAAAATCAACCGGTTGAAATTCGATTTATCTGACTGCCAGGGAGAGCTCCCCGAATTCTTCACTGAACCTGAACTGCATATCGAGTCTCGAAATCCTCAAATCGTCCAACTCTCTGAGCAGCTATCTCAAGGGAAACATACCACCTGTGAACAGGTACGGGCTTACTATAATTATATCGGGGACAACCTGGTTTACAGCTACAACGGTGGAAACTGGGGTGCACAGGCAGCGTTGGGTAAGATGGGTGCTGACTGCACAGAATTTACCTCTTTGATGGTGGCTCTCAGTCGAGCAGCAGGTATCCCAGCACGATATATTGAAGGTTTGAATTTCACTCCCGAGGGGGAAGAAAAGCTTGCCCGTCAAGAGCACGCCTGGTTGGAAGTATTTCTGCCGAGTATTGGTTGGACTCCAATGGATCCCACCCTGGGGCGTTCTTCAATCAAACGAGAGGCATATTTTGCAAAACTCCCCCCGGATCATATCATCGTCACCCGCGGCCGCAACTCATCTTCAATGCGGGGGGCGAGCTATTGGACATATCTCTACTGGCCGGGAAAAAGCACAGAGATCGACATTGAGCAAGGGGAGTGGACAATCACGCCGAAAAGTGAATGAGGTAATATAGGCCGGGAGAAATATCAGACTTCCTAAACAAAATTCATTATTACGCAGGCAGCTGATTTCTTTACTTTTTCCTTTTTGATAAGAATTCTGAAATGAGTTATTTTGACCTAATATCAAGCTAACAAATAATTATCAGGCATATTCCAATTGGGAACATTGGGTAACTACTCCATTCTCCTGCGGAGAAAAGCATGCATGGAAACAGATAAAACGATGATTAAGCCATAGATCAACTGGGTATAGAAACCAGTCAAACCAACGGCAACCGTGGCGGCTTCGATTGCACCAATGATGAAAGCTCCGAGGAAGGTTCCAAATATTGTACCTACACCGCCAAATACGGATGTACCGCCGAGGAAAACTGAAGCAAGCGTACTCAATAGATAACCCTCACCTAGACTGGGCCAGAAAAAAGTCACAAAAAAGCTGGCAATTACTCCAGCAAAAGCAGAAATCACACCAACCAGGACAAAGACCAGGATACGTGTTCGGCGAGTATTTACTCCCATCAATGCAGCGCTCTCTGCATTGTCACCTATCAGATATACATGAGCGCCGAATCTGGTGCGGTTTAAAAGTATCCAGCAAATTATGGCGATAATTACTAGCCATATAAACTGCATTGGAAGCACCCCGCCGATTTTAGCAACCAGGAAGGGGTGTAAGAGTGTCTCTTTCGAATAAACGAGGGTACCACTACTCCCTTCCGTGAGGACAAGTACCATTCCGCGCCAGAAGAACTGGGTACCGATCGTTGCAACCAGAGAAGGGATTCCTAAAAATACAACAAGTACACCATTCAATAGGCCAGCAGATACCCCCATCGCCAGAGCAGCGGCGAAAGCCAGCCAGATTAATCCGGTTGCATCGTAGGTAAGGATGAAGGCAACCATTCCCATCGCCATTATGGAGGGGAAGGAAAGGTCAATCTCCCCAGCGATCACGGCAATAGTCAAAGGCATGGCCATAATGGCAAAGAATGGAATAGTAGCCATAAATGCCCAGTAGATATTTGGGGAAAGAAAAGCATCCGGCGCAGCAAAAATAAACAATGCCCACAAGGCGATAAAAACAGCAAAAATCCCTAGTTGAGTCCCATTTTGCCGGGCAAATTTCGAGAGACTGAATTTCTCTTTGTATTCAAGTACGGCGGTGTCTTCCGTTTGTTTTTCAAGCGTATCATCCATGGCAAACAATCCTCGACCTGATTTTATTCACTGATTAAGAGAGAACACCGGTTTCAGCAACCCTGTACATTTTGTCCATGAGATCATCGAGGCTGATATCCTTGGTGACGAATTCACCCGCCACTTTGCCACGGTCGATAACGACCACGCGATCAGCGACAGAATAAACATGGAAAATATTATGGTCGATAAATACTGCAGCTTTTCCTGCCTCTTTGATACCGCGTACGAACTCTATCAATCTCCTGGTCTCTTTCAATGAAAGTCCCATCGTGGGTTCATCCAGGATGATGATATCGGCATCGAAATAGAGCGCTCGGACTATTGCCACACCTTGCTTCTCACCACCTGAAAAGGTGCGTATAGGGGAATCTGGACTTACAGCAGCTGAGGTGAAACCCATCGATTGAACCATCAATCGATGCGTCTCTTGCTTCATTTCTTTTATTTTCAAGAAACCGGCCTTGTTTATGAGTTCACGACCGAGGAAAATGTTCCTCCAAAGAGTTTGCAGCTCTGCCAGGGCTCGCTCCTGGTATACCGTTTCAATACCCATTTTGCGAGCTTTAGGTACGGTCAGATCGTCTATTTTCTGACCATTCAGATACATTTCACCTTCATCTGGTTTATAGTAACCCGTGATGATCTTAATTAACGTAGATTTTCCTGCGCCATTATCTCCTAACAAGCCAACGACCTCATTTTCCCCTAAAATAAAGTCGACATTCTGAAGCGCCTGAACCTCTCCAAAGGTCTTGGATACATTTCTCAATTCAATACGATTTGTCATTCCTGACCTCCAAGATTTGAAACGAGGACTAAACAGAGAGAATTGTTCTGCGTTAGGTTATGCGATGATTCTCAACTATTTAGCCCTCGTAACGATCGGTTTCCAGCTTATCCGCCATCAAAAAATCCGGTTGCGGATCAAGGAAAAACGGCAAGGGTGTATTACCGAATTTGCTGATCAACCAGATC
>DATKXE010000484.1:0-4280 GCA_035529195.1 Anaerolineales bacterium | reverse complement strand
CACCCGGTGTTCGATCAACCTCAAGGTGGCTAAGAATGCGGCCGATTTGTAACAAGAAGCTTTATCCAACACCAGATGGATCGGCATCATCCTGGTTGCACTGGCCACGCGGGGTTTCGTTCTGGTAAGGTTGGGTGTCTTTGGTGTCCCTGGATTAACTTAAATTTGGCGCACTGTTGCTGTGATCTCGGCTGGTGTGTTGCTGCTACTGGTGCTCTTCTGGCATCCCTGGTTGATCGTGGGGGTGCTGATCGATACCGGAGTTCTGGTTTCACTTTTATGGATTAATTGGCCATCGGCAGAACTGCTCAGTTCATAATCTTCGAAGACCGAACCGTAAATTATCAATCCCTATTCCAGAGAAGCAACCATGATTCCCTGCTGGTTCAACAGCATAATCGCCGAGGAAATTACTGCTCAACTTATGGAATCGTGAAATCAGGAGACCCTTAAACAGCCAACTAGGACTCTTATGGCACTTTTCCCCTGCACCTTGGTTCCATCTCAGTGATTTGAGCTACAGGTCATTCACAAAATGCACTATCTCTTATCTACTAGCATTGAGATACCCTCACCCTCAGCCGCTCCAAACTGCATCTCATAGAGGCGAGCATACAAGCCATCTGGCTCCTCAAGCAGGGTCAGATGTGTGCCTTGCTCCACCAAACGCCCCTCATTGAGAACTAGAACCCAATCGGCATTGACGATTGTGCTCAGGCGGTGAGCAATCACAAAGGAGGTCCGGCTTTGCATCAGGTGCTCCAGAGCCTCCTGTACCAGACCCTCGCTCTCGCTATCCAACGATGAGGTTGCCTCATCCAGAATCAGGATGCGCGGGTTTTTCAGGATTGCCCGGGCAATTGCCACCCGCTGCCGTTGGCCTCCACTCAGCTTCACCCCGCGCTCACCAACCTCCGTCTCGTAACCACCCGGCAGATCGTTGAGAATGAACTCATGCGCATTTGCCGCTTTGGCAGCTGCTTCGACTTCTTCCCGGGTCGCATCAAGCTTCCCGTACTGGATGTTAGCAAAAACCGAGTCAGAGAATAGGATAGTCTCCTGTGGTACGATTCCGATTTGCTCCCGCAAACTGGGTAGATCTACCTCGCGAATATCATAGCCGTCAATGGTCACCACGCCCGCGTCTGCATCCCAGAAGCGCGGGATCAGGCTGATTAAAGTCGATTTCCCGGCACCGCTGGGCCCAACCAAGGCAATAACCTGTCCAGGTTGGGCAAGGAAAGATACCTCTCTGAGTACAGGAATATCTTCTGAATAAGTAAAGCTTACCTGCTCAAAACGCACTTCTCCGGTCAAAGGAGGCAGGATCACCGCTCCCGGCTTGCTGACAATATCCGGCTTCTCATCCAACAAATCAAAGAGGTGCTCAGTAGCTCCTATTGCCCCCTGGAAGCTTGCATACAAGCCTGCTAACGAGGCAATCGGGGCCGCGACCATCATGGTATAGATGAGATAAGCTACCAGATCACCCGCTGTAAGCCGTCCCTGGATGACTTCATAAGCACCAAACCAAAGTGTGATTGTGATCGAGGCAAAAGCCATAAAACCAATGATGGGTCCCAGCACAGCCCCAATTTTAGCTCGCCGTATGGCTGCAGTATAAATTTCATCAACCGCGCTGGAAAAACGATCGATTTCATAGCGCTCCCTGGCGAAGGATTTGACGATGCGAACGCCCGCGACCGTTTCTTCCACCACACTTGCGGATTTGGCCAGTGCATCTTGTACCGCCTCTGACTCACGTCGGATCTTGCGCCCCAACCAGACCATGGTCAGGGTGATGAAGGGCACCCCCAGTAAGATGATCAACGTCAGCCGCCAGTCCAACCAGAACAGCAAGACAGCAGCCCCGACCAGGGTTATTACTTGACGAAGCAGCGCCACCAGATCATCGGTGATGGCAGATTGCAGCAGCGCGGTATCGTTGGTGATGCGTGAAACGATTTCCCCGGTGCGGTTATCCCCAAAAAAGCGCAGGGATAAATCCTGCAGGTGGCTGTAAACCTGCACCCGTATATCAACCACAGCATTCTCACCCACATAAGCCAGGGAGAGCCGGTGAATGAAGCTGGCAATCGACTGCAGAATGAAGACCACAAACAGTCCAATCGCGAGTCGATTGAGCTGTGGTAGATCATTATCGACCAAGATTAGATCGACCAGGTTGCGAATGACCAATGGAAGAATCAAGCCCAGTCCCACGCTGAAGAGCAGGGCAATGATCGAAATGACCATCCATTTCATATACGGTCTTACATATCCCAGTAACCTCGTGTAGATTCCCAGTTCTTCTCTCGAGATGCGAACTTTCGGTCTTTCATCCCCCTGTTCGTAGCTGCGGCCTATTCTTCGTCTTCTTCCAAACATCATTTACACCTTGTTACGCATATCGCAAAATGTTGTCTTCTTCACATTGAACCTATTTAGGTTGCCACATGCGGATCAGAGTTATTCTGGATGATTTTACCAAATAAGAGATAGTAGAAGTAGCAATCCTTGCACCTGGAGAAACACACTATACCTGGATCCATACTTATGCTGAAGTCGTAATTGGCAGAAATTGAAGTAAGATTAACCTTTGAACAATAGTATTATAGTTTTATCCATCCACCAGGAGAAATATTGATGCCAGACTCATTCCCCATTGGTTCACAACCACCGCTGGGTGAAGTTCCAGATAAAATGATCGCCCAGGTGATCCGCTCAAAACGCTTCGGTGATCCGCGTACAGCTTTTCAGATTGAGGAGATCGAGGTCCCTTCGATAATGCCGGGCGAGGTATTGATCAGCGTCATGGCAGCCGGTGTTAATTTTAACAACGTTTGGGCTGCCAGGGGCCTGCCGATCGATGTCATCCGTATTCGCCAAAAGATGGGCGAACCTTATGATTTTCACATCGGCGGCAGCGATGTTTCGGGCGTCGTTTATGCAGTGGGGAGTGAAGTAGATAACATCTCGATCGGCGACCAGGTCGTCGTCCATCATGGCTGGTGGAGACCGGACGACCCATGGGTCCAGGCCGGCAAGGATCCCATGCTGGCTCCCTCGGCTGCCATTTGGGGCTACAACACCAATTTCGGCTCCTTTGCCCAATTCTGTGTTGCCCAATCCCACGCCGTGCTGCCAAAAGCACCCCATTTAAGCTGGGAAGAGGCAGCCGCACCAACATTAGTGGGTACCACAGCTTACCGCATGCTCTTTGGTTGGGAGGGTAACGTCTGCAAAGATGGGGATGTAGTGCTGGTCTGGGGTGGTTCAGGAGGCCTGGGAGGCCAGGCCATCCAGCTGGCCACCGTCCATGGAGCCCATGCGGTAGCGGTCGTCTCCGATGATGAGCGCGGTGAATACACCAAATCGTTGGGGGCAGTCGGCTATATCAACCGCAAAGAATTCTCACACTGGGGTATCCCTCCGCACTGGTCTGATGCAGCTGGACAAAAGGAATGGCTGAGCGGCTGCCGCGCCTTCGGCAAAGCGCTCTGGGAGGCTTTTGGAGAAAAGCGCAATCCCGAGATCGTCTTCGAGCATCCTGGAGAAGCGACCATCCCGACCAGCATCTTCGTTTGTGAAACAGGCGGCATGGTGGTGATTTGCGCGGGGACAACCGGGTATACCGCTTCCGTAGATTTGCGCTACCATTGGGTGCGCCAGAAAAGGCTGCAGGGTTCTCATGGCAGCAATGACGAGCAAGCTGCAGCTTATAACCAGCTGGTCTACGATGGGAAAATCAACCCCTGTCTGGGGCAGGTATACGCCTTTGATGAGATCGGCCAGGCGCATTACGACATGGAGCAGGGGAAAACGGTGAATGGAAACCGGGTAGCTTTGGTCGGTGCTGAGAAACCGGGCTTGGGTCGAAGATAACCCTCCATAGAATTTATTTTCCATTAATTCAAGACGCAGCAGGCTGCGTCTTTATTTTTAATGCCCGGATACCTATCTTGAGCTAATCAATAACCAGTTAATACCCCGTCGCAGGTGGTGGTTTTCCACCCCCATATCCCCCTCTCAAATCCCGTATAAAACCCCATTCCAGGCTCGTGTGATTCCATCTGGTTTGTTTTATGCTATGGACAAATCTATCAGCAAGAGAAGAGGAGTTTACACAATGATTAACAGCACTCACCACACTTCGTCAAATCAACTGCCAATATATCCTGGATATGAATACCGCTCAGACCTGGAAATATTTGGCTGGCCTTTGGTGCATATCACCAGAGGATATGAACCGCAGACAGGCAGACCACGGGTCTCAAAAG
>DATKXE010000483.1:0-14683 GCA_035529195.1 Anaerolineales bacterium | reverse complement strand
CCTACCACGCCTCCCACACTGCAGCAGCCAACCTCGCCTGCAGCAACTTCACAAGTGCTGATCCCCCAAACCGGTATTGATCTCTCGCTATCAAACCAGGGCTCTGGCATCAGTTTTTGGTTGATCCTTTTCCTGGGATTGGGTTTTGTCGGTACCGGGATGGTATTCCATGGCATTTCAACCCAGATAAACCGCAGGAATTTGAAGAAATAATGCGCTTAATCTTGATTAATAACTGGAGCATCCTGCTCGGATTCACTTTGACGGTCTTCGCCATCAGCGGAATGGTACTTGCAGTCTTCTTCCCTCAATCAATGGCGGTCGATTTCACCCCCAACCGGGCTATCAGCAGGCTTGAAGTTCCGTTGAAAGCCTTTGATCTAAATCCTGTTGTGCCAGAAGATGAAAGCACCGCATTTGAATCCAGCAGCGCCAAAGATAACGATATTGATGCGAACAAAGATGCTCCAGTTGGCTCTCCAAGCAACCAGGTACGCTTTGATACCAAACCATCGAAGGTAGCTGCCTCAAAGACTGATAATGCGGTTGCCTTCATACCTCCTCCCCAAGTTCCTGTGCGGATTGTGATCCCTTCCATCGATCTAAATGCTCCGGTGGTACCAGCACCTGTAGACTTCGAAACTATTGCTGGGAAAGAATTTCTTCAGTGGTTCGTCCCGGATGAATTTGCTGTTGGTTGGCACACCACATCTGCCATGCTGGGAGAAACCGGCAATACTGTGCTCAACGGACATCACAATGTATTTGGCGAGGTTTTTGGCTCCCTAGTCGATGTAACCGAGGGGGATATGATCTGGGTTGAATCTGATCACTACCGCTACAGCTACCAAATCACCAATAAAATGATCCTGCCAGAAAAATACGAGCAGCTTGATGTTCGCATGAATAACGCCCAATGGATATTACCTACTATCGACGAACGCTTAACATTGATCTCGTGCTGGCCTTATGAGAGCAACACCCACCGCCTAATCATCGTCGCAATTCCTTTAGGCCAGGAAGAAATCACACCCAATTTTAAATAGACCCAAAATTCAAGAAAAAATCTTCCTTGGCTCCTTGCGATCCTGATAGCCGAGGCAGGTTTTGATCTGCTTGACGCAGTATCAGGATTGTGCTAGTATCAGGAGCAGTAATTGAAAAAACATTTGCAAAACTTGCTGTATTAGCATTTGAAATTCCGAGGAGGAGAACTATATGACCACCACACGCTATATTATCTTCATTGTGTTGGTGACCTCAGCATTAATCCTATCCGGGTGCAAATTATCCGCTTCAACACCTCCCCCAGCATCAGAGACTCCAGACAGTGCAATGAGCACATTGGAAGCAGAGCTCGGCAATATCGCCACCCAAACTGCAGTGGCAGGGGGCGGGGTAGAGAGCGTCCCGACACAGCAAACCCCAGGTGAATCGACTGAGACAACCACAACAACCGACACAGCTCCACAAACCTCTCCTGAGAATACGCAACCTCCTCCCCAACCCACGCAGACGCCAGTTCCGGTTGCCCCTGCTACACCTGGTGTACCTCAAACTTACCAACTGCAGAAAGGAGAATTCCCCTTCTGCATCGCCAGGCGTTTTAATGTCAACCAAAACGAACTGCTCAGCATTAACGGCTTGACCGGCAGTTCGGTGGTGCCAGTTGGGTTAAAATTGAATATACCGCAGACAGGCAACACCTTTTTTGGGCAGAGAGCGCTCTTGAGCCACCCCACGAATTACACAGTTGCAGGCGGAGATACGATTTACACTGTCGCCTGCAAGTACGGCGATGTAGATCCAAACGCCATCGCCCAGGCAAATAATCTCTCGTCTCCCTATGCTTTGTCTGCCGGGCAAGTAATTCACATCCCGTAAAAAATCATAGATCCAATCCACCAATCCAGAGTAGCCGGCAAATTGACCGGCTACTTTTCTGATCAAAAAAGGACCCCAATAGGATGGAATTTAAAACCCAGAATTCTGAAACTGTTTATGAGGGGAAAGCATTCGACGTTCGGCGCGATCAGCTCTTGCTTCCGGATGGAAAAACTACCTGGTTTGATGTTGTTATTCATCCCGGGGCAGTGACCCTGGTCCCAATCGACTCCAAGGGTAGAGTCTTGTTTGTCCGCCAGTACCGACACGCAGTCGGAAAAGAACTGCTTGAGCTTCCAGCTGGCACCCTTAATATTGGCGAAGAACCGGAAGCCTGCGCCCTGCGTGAGGTGCGTGAAGAGACAGGTATGTCTGCTGGGATATTAGAAAAAGTAGGGGAATTTTACCTGGTACCCGGTTACTCGACAGAGATCATGCATCTCTATTTAGCGAGTGATCTGCAAATTGATCCTTTACCCGGGGATGATGACGAGTTTATCACGGTAGAAGCCATTCCCTTGGATGACCTGCCCGAACTGATCAGTCAAGGCGTGCTCCAAGACGCAAAATCCTTAGCCGCGTTATTCCTTGCGGAACCATTCTTGAAAAAATATCAGTAACTGCTTTTTTGGGAGGAGGGGGAAAGTGGTCAGGTCTGAGGTCGGTCACCAGGCGAGGTCTGTTCCGGGTGATTGGTTTTACGGGTTGATTTTCGACCCGTGGCCGGATTGAGCAGTGTATTCAGCCAGGTAATAGCACGTGGATCGAATTCCCTGCGCCCGCACATGTCGCAAACCCATGCGGGAAAATTGGGTACCGTGACCAATTCCTCATCCAACCAGGTGAAATAAGTTACGGCTTCCATACGCATCAAACCAGCCAAACAATCAGGGCAATGATAAATCGTTCCTTCTTTTTGGTCATCTCTGGAGCGTGGTTTCATCTTCATAAACGTCGCCTTTTCAGACTTAAGGTGCAGCACTTGCAGTAGATGGCTGATTAAGAATGCCCCATTCTGTTGGCGGCCAATAAATAATGGTTGCCTTTCCGATGACAAAATCTAAAGGGACGGACCCCCAATTGTGGGAATCAGAAGAATTGTTCCGGTTGTCCCCAAGAACAAAAAGCGAGTCGGCTGGGACATCCCACACAGTATCATAAACAGGTGAGGCAGCGATATAGTCCTCATCAAGGATGAGACCATTCACAAAAACCTCACCATTCTTAACTTCCACTCGGTCTCCTGGAAGACCAATAACCCTTTTGATATATTCCTGATCTGGATCACGGGGATAATGAAACACGATGATATCACCCACCCCGGGATCGCCAAAAAAGTAGGCTAATTTATTGACAATAACAAACTCACCACTTTGCAATGTCGGTTCCATACTGGCGCCATCTACGCGGATGCGCGCAGAAATCGTATTAATCGCCGCGAAGAGCACAATCGACAAGATCAACGTCTCGACGATATCGATAACGAACCTCATAAATCCTGAACGCTTCTCTTCAGTTTCCTGAGGTTCAGCAATGGTTTCGGTATGAAATTGATCCAAATTGTGCTCCATCTAAGACCTTATCACGGTTGTAAATCCGATGATTGAATAAGAATACGCTATCTCCCACGCTTGGATTATAAAGTCCGCCAAGTTACAGGTCAAGACAAATCAATCAACCTAAGAGTTTTCTTAGGTTTCTCTTATTGAGATTATTAATCGACCAGAAAATGGATACTTTGTATCTAGCGGCGCGGGCGCAAGAATATGCGGATCGGAGTTCCCAAAAATGGGTATTCTTCTCTGATGCGGTTCTCCAGAAATCGATGGTAAGTGAAATGTGCCAGCTTGGGGTCATTCACGTAGAGTAAAAATGTAGGGGGATCGTTGCGGATTTGGGTGCCGTAATAGATCTTCAATTGTTTTCCGGCCTTGGTAGGCGCGGGATGTATTTCTTGAGCCTTCTGGAGAATCCGGTTGAAGTGGGATGTGGACAAGCGGATTAATCGCTCATCCTGGACGCGCAACGCCATTGGTAAAATCTGGGAGACGCGCTGTCCGGTCTTAGCTGAAATAAACAGCAGGGGCACATAGGGGAGAAAATTTAATTCATGCCTTAACAAACGCGTATATTCTTCCATGGTATGCGTATCCTTAGGGATCGCATCCCACTTGTTTACTACCACCACCACACTCTTCCAGGCATCAATGATATATCCTGCAATATGAGCGTCCTGAGCCGATAAACTGACCGAGGCATCCACCAATAATAAAACCACGCTGGCACGATCAACCGCTTGCAAGGTTCTCAGCACGCTGTATTTTTCCACGCCAGGGACGATCTTACCCCGCTTCCGGATTCCCGCAGTGTCAATCAAAGTGATAGCGGTGTCCTCATAGGTCAGATATGTATCGATCGCATCCCGAGTGGTACCAGGGATAGCACTAACTATGGCTCGCTCTTCACCCATCAAACGGTTGAGCAGACTTGATTTTCCAACATTGGGCTTGCCGACGATGGCAATTTTAACTGATTCGTCCTCAATATCCTCGTCGGATGATTGCAAAGTGGCGATCAGGGCTTCCAGCATATCTCCTGTTCCAGTGCCGTGTAAAGCCGAGATTGGAATTGGTTCTCCCATTCCCAATTCATAAAACTGGTAAGCCTGAGAACGGCGTGTTTGGTTATCTGCCTTATTGACTACCAGGAAAACCGGCGGGTAAGGTTCACCATTTCTTAGCTGCTGGTGGCGGCGAAGGATTTGAGAGACTTCGTGATCCGCAGGCGTGACCCCGCTCTCGGCGTCAACAAGAAATAAGACAGCATTCGCCTCTGCAATGGCTATTTCTGCTTGTTCCTTGATCTGGGTGATAAAATCTGCAGAACCGACTGAAAGCGGTTCTTGGGAGCTACCAGGACCGGTTTGGCTCGGATCAATGCCTCCGGTATCAATGATCGAAAATGAAACTCCTGCCCAGTTGGCTTCCGCCATCAATCTGTCCCGAGTGGTCCCCGGAACTTCGTCTATTACTGCTAGACGTTTTTCAGCCAGGCGATTAAATAATGTGCTCTTCCCAACGTTGGGACGCCCAACCAGGGCAACAATCGGTTTTGGCATGCGTTTCACTCAGGGTTGGCTCGTCGCAGCTGGCGCGGGAGCTGGTGTAAAAGTCGGTGTGGGTGTAGGAGCAATAATGATCTCCACCTCCACCGTGGAAGGCACGACTGCTTCGACAATGATCCGGTCTGGAATAATGTCTACTTGCGGTTCGAGCTGATAGATTCCCAACTCCAGGTCCGAGACATCCACCACAACCCGGATATCCTCTGGGGTCATCGTATCCAGGACAGGTACTGGTCCGGACAAGATCACGTCTACGATTTCTGGCGATATCAAGGCGGTATGAATCGGCAGCAAACCGATCGGCATTACCGGCAACGACATCCTTAAGCTGCCTTCAATGGCTGCGATGCTCACCTGGACAAGCACAAACTGGTCTCCAACCAGGGTTACCCCTTCAGGCAGGTTGATTGCCACATAGGTATCGATATCATCCACCGCTCCAGAAAGGTCGACGGGTTCGGTTTCTACATATCCCGGCAGGTCATTGACCAACTGGGGATCACTTGAAAATACAACCACATTAAGCGGAGAGACGGTGATATTGGTTAATTTATAACCGTTTGCAGGTTGACCGATCGTCTCGACTCGTACGATCACGTTCCGATAGCCACCTTGCAGGAAAATTGGCTGGGTGACGGCGACATCCGCAGGGGAGATGTTCACCCCGGAAATTGGCCCTCCAAATTGGTCAATTACCACCAGCGGCAAATTGCGTTCAACCGTTTCGGTAGCTCCAGAGATATCCAAAGTGGCACCAACTTGCTCAATCTGAGTCACCAACGATGCCGCCCCTGAAATCGTGGCTGAAGAAGGTTCTGAGCTGAGCCTGCCTTTTTGGTACCCTACAGCTGGTTCCCCAGTCACTTCAAGGTTTACTGGATATGTGCGCGTCAATAATGGCTCTAGGGTTATCTCTACCAGCTCGGGGATCACTGAACTTCGCCGCACCGGACGGAATGCAGGGTTCACTTGAACCTGCACTATTAGATCGTGCGTCCCTGGCTCCAATCCCGAAACATCCACCCAAGATTGGACTGCATTTTCAGAGGCGTTCATCGAATCCATCACAGATGAAGGCGCTTCCAAAGTAACCCGGACTTGTGTGGGGACATTTCCTACAATCAGCATATCCGGATCAAGGCCTACGATATCGAGCGTGACAGTCCGACTGCGTTCCACATTTGGATTGGCGGCGGTAACTGCGGATATCCAAACGACCACCGCCAGCGCCAAGGCCAGGATCAAGGTGCTCAGGTTGCTGACAATCCAGCGTAAAGGTGACAAGACCGCTAAGCCTCCTCTCGAGGAGCGCCATCTCTACCAGAGAAGAACCGTTTGAAGAATCCGGTAATCCCTTTTACTGGTTGAGATGGTCTATACAATGCTCGTAAAATATTCTCTAACCGCTCTGCATCCAAGCGGCGGATCATGCGACCCGCATTGACCACAGAAATCGATCCTGTTTCTTCGGATACAACAATTGCCACCGCATCACTCACTTCTGAAATCCCAAGCGCAGCCCGGTGACGCAAACCCATCTGGCGTTCCGGTGATTTCGACAAAACACCGCTCGAAGATAATGGCAATACCGATGAGGCCGACGCCAGCTTCGAGCCTACGAGGATTACTGCTCCATCATGAAGCGGGGTATTCGGGTAAAATATTTGCAGGATCAACTCTGGAGTTACGTCCGAATCCATCCGCACCCCGCTATTAATATATTCCTCGAGATTGTCAATGCGCTGTAATACGATCAATGCTCCGTGACGCCGGTCAGACAGGCGCGCGGTGGCACTAACTACAGCGGAGATAGTATCTTGAATTTCCGTGGAGGTGGTCGCCCGTCCCCCGTTCAAAATCGCACCCGCTCTCCCAAGTCGTTCTAATGCCCTGCGGATTTCAGGAGCAAAAATGACAGGGATTACCAAGAGCATGGCAGGTAATGTGGTGCGCATCAACCATGAGAAAGCCGGCAGCACTTCAAGGCTGGTCAGCAAACTGATCAAAGCGATCACCAGGAGCACACCCCGCAGCAAGACCAATGCCTGTGTATCCCGCAACCAGCGCAAAATAATAAAGAAGATCGCGGTAACCAGAATTACGTCCAAGATCCCAAACGGGTCAAGACGTTCGAAAACAAAAGTTAAATTTTCGATCAAACTATCGATAACATCGGTCACGAACTGGAACTCCAAGATCGATTAAGCAACCAAGATCTTCCCACAATCCTGATAGTTTTCATTAAACCGGCCTCATCACCCGGTCTCGCCGCAACTGCTTAAAATACATCACAGTTCCTACGGGCATTGACTCTAGGGCAGCCTCCTCCCAAGCGCTGATTTTCAATTCTTGAGGGCTGCGAGTGCTGTAACCCAGCGCTCCCCAGACAGCATTATGCCGGCCCAGGTGGGGTGATAAGAATAACAGCAAGACCTCACTCTGTAATTCTCGGGAAGCTACTTCAATGGCATTCATTAAGATCCTGACCGCCTCGCCTAACGCCAACCCCGGTTCCAAATACACATCGCTTACCCGGGCTACCAGATTCTCAACCTGCCAACCAGCCAAACCCACCAAACGCTGGTCAACCTTCAACAATAAGAAGGCTTTCTCTCCAAAAGCGGCCATCACATCGGCCTCGCTCATCGCCCGGCGCCCTTTACTAATATCGGTGATAAATTTGGCAATTTCATTTACCTGGCTGGGACCTGCTCTTTCAACCACCAGACCACCTTGCTCAGCAGGTTCTGGCAGGCGGGGTTCACTAACCCCTTCTGGGAAGGTTTTCTGCCAACCAATAAGAACTTGCTTCCAGGTGGCTTCAAATGAGCCACCGTTCTTGATGACCACATCCGCGGCGTTGATTTTTTCCGCTTGAGGAGGCTGTGCCGCAATGCGCTGGCGAGCGATCTCAGCGCTTAGACCTCGCTTGAGCCTCAAACGCCTGAGCTGTATTTCCATTGGTGCGGTCGTTACCCAAATATTATCACACGCCGAGCGCAAAGACCCCTCCAACAATTTGATCGCTTCCACCACAATGACCTTGTGACCAGCCCTGCGGACAAGTAAATCAATCGCCTGTCCAACCAGGGGATGGACAATGGCTTCTAATTTTTCCAGTGCTTCTGAATCTGAAAACACAATTTTACCCAATCGGGTGCGATCAATTTGTCCCTCAGGCGTCAATATCCAGCTGCCAAATGCATCCAGGACCAGCTGGTAGCCAGGGGCGTCATCGGCGATGGCGCGATGAGCCAGCGCGTCAGCATCGATGCCATAGGCTCCCAGATGCTCAAGCATCTTACGCACCACGCTCTTCCCAGTGGCAATATTTCCGGTCAGTCCAATCACATATTTTCCCGGCCAGGCACTCACTGCTTATTCAGCTCCCGGTATTTCAGATATTTGCTAAAAAGATGTTTAATTATGCCAATACCAACCAATATTACAGCAAATTTCATGCCAATTCTTGCCTAAGTGAATTTTAGTCCCTGGGATTTGGATTGTCAAAGGTATGGAGCATACAAAAATGTATCCCAGCAAGAATTGGCATGATCGAATCCAGCCTGAGTAAGAACTGTGATCAACAAAGCTTAAGATTTTCCACATGAAGGATAAGATCGAGCAAATCTACATGGTGCTAATAATCCAGATCTTGCTGCTTCACCCCGTTGGCCTGCCGACTATAACAATACACTCGTTTTTTCAACAGGAAGTGATGACTTTATACACTCCCCATTGGAATTTCCACCTGCTTGAGTATTTCCTGAACCACATCAACCGTGGTATCTCCACTTAGGATATTTTCGGGGTTTATTAACATGCGATGAGCCAAACAGGCGACTGCCATATGCTTGACATCATCTGGGATGATAAAATCTCTCCCCAACAGGGCTGCCCGGGCTTGTGCAGAGCGGAAGAGCGCCAAGCTGCCACGGGGGCTTGCACCCAGTGCCAGAGCTGGGTGATCACGAGTAGCCTGGACTAGATTTAAAATATAACGACGGATGTTCTCAACCGCGTCGACCTGTCGAACCGATCGCTGAATTTCAGAAATACTTGCTCCATCGACAACTTGATCCAGCTCGTTTATCGGATGGTTAACCTGTTGCATGACCAACATCCTATCCTCGTCGCGAGTGTTTGGGTAACCGATGTGAAGCCGCAGCAAAAAGCGATCCATCTGTGCTTCTGGAAGCGGAAAAGTCCCCTCAAACTCGATTGGGTTCTGGGTTGCTATCACCATAAATGGATTTGCCAGAGGATAGGTAATGCCATCTATTGAAACCTGACCCTCGCCCATAGCCTCCAGCAATGCGCTTTGAGTCCTGGGCGTAGCCCGATTAATTTCATCGGCTAGAAGTACACTGCTGAATACAGGTCCTGGTTTGAATTCAAAATCACGGTTTTTTTGATTATAGATCGATACACCAGTAACATCATTTGGGAGCAGGTCCGGTGTACATTGAATACGTTTAAATTCAAGCCCGGTAGAGATGGCGATCGCCCGAGCGAGCATGGTTTTTCCCGTCCCAGGCACATCTTCAATCAGGACATGACCTTCGCACAATAAGGCGATCAACACCTGTTCAATAGTTGAACGTTTGCCGACAATCACCTTCTCAACATTTTCGATAACAATTTTGCCCAATTCCTGGACCTTTGTAATCGAAAACGATCCAACCTCTTCGACATTACTCATCTTGGTTGATCCTCTCCTGCAGAATTCACAATAATTTTGCTGGACCGATGGAATTGTGCTCCCAGCAAGCGTCCAAAGGTGGATTGATAGTATTTCACCAGCAGCATCAAACTCAATCGCCCGCGCAGTCTTTTCCATAACGTAAAGATCAGTTTCTCGGGATTACCTTGACTATAAGCAGGTATGAAGCTCGCTTCAACGATCCTGTTCGTAAATTTAGATAAATCCTTGTATATCTTTGAACTGATTTCTGGAGGTACCCCATGTTGTGAAAGATCCTCAAGCCTGGAAATTAAACTAGCCTGGTATTCATATGGAGTGTCACCCGGTAACAGAGGTGCTCCCAGGTGTGCGCCGAAGCGTCTCAACCGCAGATAAATTTCACCTGCAACCTTGAATTCTGAATGGATGCGCATCCTGATTTCATCGACTGTGACCCAGGTTATACCAAACAAAGCGATTGAAAACAGAACCCCCACCAACAAATGCCATCCCCTTAGTTTAATACTGGTTTCTACCAGGCGTGGCATCTCTTCAGGTATGGTTGAGCTCACTTCAAGATTTGATTCGGTGACAGTTGACTTAGACAATGGCGGTCTGCCTGCGGTTGGTTCAAAAGGCACCCAACCCGCACCTGGAAAATACACCTCGACCCACGCATGGGCGTCGGCTTCGGTCACCAAAAAGCGCTCAGACTTCAAATCATAGGTCCCGTTTGCATAGCCAATCACGAATCGAGACGGGACCCCTGCAGCACGTGAGAGCACCACCATCGCGGAGGCATAATAATCGCAGTAACCCTTGCGCAGATCAAATAGGAAGTAATCGACAAGATCTTGATCCTGGGGTGGGTATGGGATATCCAGGGTGTAAGGGATTGCACGCAGGTATTGTTCGATAGCCCGTACGCGGTCATAAGGCGTTGGCGCTGAGGCTGTTAGTTGTAAAGCCAGCTCCTTCACGCGGCTTGGAATATCTGGTGGCAGGTCCAAAAAACGCTGGCGTACCCAGTTCGGGTAACCATACCTTTCTGCCCGCAGCGATTGCTCATCAGCCACGGAAATCAGCGAACGCGCTTCGTATGATCCGGTACTTCCCAGGAGGATCCCGAATAAATCGTCGGGGGAACGCCGGGCGACTTCGCTGGAGAGGTTGACCGCAACCGGATCTCCAGCTGCAAACAAGTAGGTGGAGTCTTGTGCAACAGGACGCATAGTTTGTTCGAGTAAGATCCGCCCCTGGGCTTGTTCTGGTCCCAGGAGCTGATTGACTTGATATTGACTCGTAGTTGTCGCCCCCGATTCCCAACCATTTCCGGTGTAAGTATCATATGTAAAGCTGCGCCAATAGGGCGGCTGCAGTAGACTGGAAAATTTCGAGGGGTAATTCTTGACCGCCATAGTCATCACAATTCGATGTGATAGCTCAGGACCCGAACCGATAAGTGAAGCTCGAGGTAAACCAGGATGGCGCGTTTCCTTAAACGGGTCTGGTGTGACGGCAGCTCTGGAAATAATTCCCAATGATTTGGCTAGGTTATCTTCCCCCTGGACTGCAGTTCCCCTGCTTGCTGATACCCATTCCACGATGCGAGGCAATGATATTGATGACACAACCGCGGAAAGCAGGACAAGGGCAACCGAAGCAGTGACTGCATTGATACCAATCTGCCTCCCCTTCCGGGGCGGATATGCGGTATTGACCTCCTCCCAGCCTTGCTCGCGCCGGGTATGCTGTACCGTTGCCACCACAAGAAGCGTCAAACCGAGCATCACATACAGGGTGACTGATTCACTTCGCCCATAGGCCAACGTTGCCACACTGACGAGGATTACCGGTAATGTAGCCAGCAACGCATTTTTGTGGGCTATGGCTGCCCAGCCAGCCCAGGCAGCGATTAACCAGACAAGTAGAATCCACACAAACGCCGCAGCTACCGGATCGAATACCGGTTCTTTCATTACCAATGCGAGAACCCATACTCGCACTCGCTCAAGGATGACCCCTGATGTATTGAGGAAATCAGCTATGGGTGGCTTGATTGAGGAAGCATCGCCAGGAACCACCCCAGAGGAGGTAGCAAAACGACTCACGATAAAAAAGAATTCAGAGAGAACAGCAAGTGTCTTTTGCCGGAGACCTCCAACATAAAGGAGAGCATAACAAGTCCCTAGAAAAGCCATGAGCGGTATGCTCCTCCAGGGAGGTTGCTGGAATATTGCCAGCAGCCAGCCAACCAGCAAACCAAAAATCAACCCTTTCCAGAGCGCGTTCCAATCCGGTCCCGTGAGAACACCGGTCACACCGGCAACAGCCGCGGTCAGCAGAAAAAACAGAAGCAGCAATGTGATTATTTTTTCCGGTGCCTGACCTCGCATTAAGGAGAGAGATTTCAATCCATTCGCTGCCAAGCAGACCTTCCATGTTTCAAATAATATTTTCCAGCCTGTAAATCGCTAATCGGTTTACGGATTCCCTGGTTGATCGCCGGATAAGCTTCATAAAGCAGTGTCCTCGGTATCCGCTCGAAAGGAATTGCGCTGAATGCCAGTGCTGATACAATCCTATTCTGATTATTTGAACTCCCAAACTCCGCAGGATCAACCAACACTACAAATCGATCTCCTGTCCGCCGGCCTCTCGCTGCCCCTATCCAACCTGGATCCTTAGAGGATGTAATTACTATCATTTTTGCGGTTTGGCCAGGACGGCGCATTCTGACCAGATCAACCAGGGGGGTTTCCCCTACTCCGGCCACAGCAAGTGCTTTCAGAATCCGCCAGCCATGAGCTGGATCAGCACGCGGCTCTAGCCAGGTCAGATCTGGACCAGCAAGTGCTAAACCAACCCGGTGGTTCTCCTTCAATCTTCTCATGGCTAAAGAAGCTGCCAGCACGATAATTAGCTCTCCCGTAGAGTCGCGTCCTTCGCCTGCTTGCACGTGCGCATCCAGGTCAACGAAGATCCACCAATCCCCAGAAGCAGAAGCCTCGAGCTGCCTGACGATCAGCTGATCAAAGTGAGCAGAGGCAGGCCAATGAATCCGGCGCAGGCTATCCCCGGGCTGGTAATCTCGTACGCCTGCAGCGCTGATCTCTCTCACCAAAGCCCCGTGTCGGTTCTGCCTATCTCCTGACCAACCTGCTGGGGCAACCCAGATCTTATTCATGGGCAGCAGCGGAGGAGTGACCAAGATCGTATCTGAGTGGTAATCATAGGCAGTCAGTGAGTAAATGCCGAAGGGATCACTGGTGCGCAGGCGGGTGGGCCCAAGGGTATAAAGACCGCGCTGCTTGCATTGATGGCTCAGGTATCTCCTGCGTGATGACCGAGGTCCAATATCAGAGACCAGTTTCACTGGCATGGAAAGAGCGGGGGAGGTATCGCTAATCTCCACCCATAATGCGGGCAGCCAGCTGCTATTGATCAGTATGAGTTCTTCTTGAACCGAATCACCAACGGTTGCCCAAGCCAGATGTAGATGGCGTTCAATGCGTAAATTTTTCCGTAAAGAGACTACCCACAGCAGGGCAAGAAGCCAGACAGCGGCTAATCCTACAAAGAAAATTAACCAACCTCGAAAGCCAGTAAATGCATACAGCACGCCAAAAATTCCCGCGAGCAGGGGTAACAACCAAATATTAAGCTGTAGCTCAGATTTACCTTTTTTGATTGAGGGGTGATGATCAACCACACTTTTTTTCGCAGTCCTGCCGAGGGAAAACATGCCTATCCAAACCTTGGTTCAACCAATAAATGAGATCCTCACAGCTGATTATATATCTAAAAACATAGATGCCTCTCCTGCTCGACATCTATGTTTGGTGGAATAACGATTGCTGGGCCTATTACTTCAGCAGGTCTTCTGCATAATGGCAGGCAATAAAGTGCTGCGGGCGTAATTCGCGTAGTTGGGGATCATCGACAGAACAATTCGAGCGAGCGATGGGGCAGCGTGGATGAAAGCGGCATCCGGAGGGTGGATCGATGGCGCTTGGAATCTCACCAGAAGGCATCGTTTCCGTGCGCCGGAAGCGTGGATCAGGCACGGGTACAGCTTCCAGCAGGGCGCGTGTGTACGGATGACCATGGTTCTCATAGACGTCGTATAGAGGACCGATCTCGGCAAATTTCCCCAGATACATAATTGCGATCCGATCGCAGACATATTTAGCTGTTGCCAGGTCGTGCGTGATGAACAGGTAGGTCAGGTCAAACTCATTCTTCAGCTCCATCATCAGGTCGAGTAGCAGCGCGCGCACAGATACATCCGCCATGGCGATTGGTTCATCTGCCACGATCAGGTCAGGGCGGGTTACTAAAGCCCGCGCCAACACAATCCGCTGCCGCTGCCCGCCCGATATCTGGTGTGGGTACAAATCATAAAAAGCATTAGGAGGAATCATGTGGACAGCTTCGAGGATATCCGTTACCCGCCTACGACGCTCTTCAGCAGACAGCTCTGGTAGGTGTATTTCAGCTGGATGTTCGATGGCCTGGCCAATCGTCATGCGTGGGTTGAGTGAGGCTAAAGGATCCTGAAAAACAACTTGCATGCGAGAGCGTATGCGGCGCATCTCTTCAGATGACAGGCTGCCGAGATCGGTACCATCAAAGATCACCTTGCCTTCAGTTGGCTCACACAGGCGCAGAACCAGCCTGCCAACAGTGGATTTGCCTGAACCACTCTCCCCTGCCAGTCCGAGCACCTCACCTTTTTGGATTGAGAAGCTGACGCCATCAACTGCTTTTACCGATGGGATATCCCCTCGGTTTAGTAAGCCAGCCAGGAACCCACTTTGGACGGGGAAATATTTTTTTAAGTTCTCAACCCGTACCAGCTCTTCAGTCATTGGACGACTACTATTCGAGTCTGTTTTGACCTCCACTGACTGCGATTTCTCAAGCATGATCTACCTCTTGACTAACCGGGATATCCTGGTAAAGCCAGCAGGCTGTCATCTGGTCTGCAC
>DATKXE010000482.1:0-5147 GCA_035529195.1 Anaerolineales bacterium | reverse complement strand
GATATGCTGTAAGCGTAATTGCTTTGGTCAGATCGATTTATTGGATGTTACTGCATGGATGCACTAATGGTACTATTTTTGCATAATAATCAGTTGAAAGACCAAAAATTTGCTCAAAGGAGGTTCTTCGACGGGAGGAATTGGGGGCCATCAGCACTCTATTCGGCGCCCTCACCGTGAGTGTGCTGCAGAACGGGATGACCGTGGCGGGCAGCGACCAGTACTTCCAGCAGGGGATCCTGGGGATCATGATCATCGTCAGCGTCACGCTTACTTTCGACCGCAGCAAGGTCGCGGTGATCAAGTAAGCGGGGCTTTTTCCGGGACGGCCGGCGAGGCGCGTAAGGCACACCACCTAGAAGGTTTATTACAGTTTATGAAACCAGACTCGATGAAGGTTGTGATTTATACTTAATCCTGTCACTCATGACGAGAAGCGGAGGTTTGCATGAGGGCTGAACTTCTAAAGATAACAAGCAAAGGAGGTGGTATCCAATGAATGTATATATTTAGGAAAAGAGTTATGGCTGTAAGATGTATTGTATTAACGAATGAAGAGGAAGGAGAAACATTATGAGAAAGATTGTGAGCGTGTTAATCGTATTGAGTGTATTTGCTGCTGTCGTTTTTGCAGGTGGAGAGCAGGAGAAAGCGACAGGAACAGCAGCCGAAGAAAGAAAACTGGAAATCTTCCACTGGTGGATTGGTCCGGGTGAACGGGAAGCCGCTGACGAATGGTTCAAGGCGCTGCATGCGAAATATCCGGAGGTTGAAGTGATCGAGAACCCTGTCGCTGGCGGCGGCGGTGTGAGCCATAGGGTGGTTTTGCAGAGCAGACTGTCTGCAGGTTTGCCGCCTGACACGTTCCAGGCGTTGGGCGGCGCTGAGCTAAAAGCGTATGTTGATGGCAACTACTTACTACCGTTGGATGATCTTTGGACGGAACTGAATTATCGTAAGGTGATTCCCGGTCCGTTGGCTAATACGTTCATGTTCAATGGGCACCCTTACGGGATCCCGCTTAATATGCACATCCAGAATATCCTGTACTACAATAAAGACCTGTTTAATGAGCTGGGACTTACGGAGCCTAAGAACTTCGATGAACTGATGACGGTAGCGGCGGCCATTAAAGAGGCGAAGCCCGATATGTATCCTCTTGGCCTGGGCACTAAGGAAAAATGGGAAGCGGCCTTTGTGTTGGATGCAATTATCCTGGGCGAAGGTGGGCCTGAATACTATGTGAAGCTGTTCAAAGGGGAGATTGATGTCACGAAGGATAAGATCTTCAGGACTGCGCTTGAAAAACTGGACAAACTAAAACCATATACGTATCCGTACCACGCCAATCTGACCTGGGACCAGTCGGTGAGTTTGGTGGTGGCCGGCGATGCCGCCATGGTGACGATGGGAACCTGGGCGATCGGCGCCTTCCTGAACAATAAATGGACGCCGGGCGAGGATTTTGGAGCGCTCACCTTCCCACAAGGTAAAGAGCGGTACCTGCTGTTCCACGCCGATAGCTTTATTTTGCCCAAGAACTCGCCCCATCCGGGTACAACAATGGACTTTCTGCGGGTGACGGCCTCGCCAGAGTTGCAGATCCCGTGCGATGTCGTCCAGGGCGGCCTGGTCGCCCGGATTGATATTGATCCGAAAGTGTTCCCAGACCCCATCCGGCAAGAAATGCAGGCCTATATTAGGGACAACCCGACGAAACTCATCCTGGATCAACACGGCAGTATTGCTCCCGCCAGCTTCTCGTCTGAGTACTGGGCTGCCATCGCTGGCTTCATGGCGGAGGATAGACCCAATATCGACAAAACCCTCGCGCAGATAGGCACCCTGTTTACAACCTACGAGGTCAAGAAAGATGCCGCATGGTATGTCTGGCCGTAACACCTCACGATGTTTAGGGTGTTCGAAGGGGGGAGAGACGCATCCTCATGCGTCTCTCCCTTATTTTGACGGATAGTCAGGAGTACTTTACATTTCTCTGGCCATGCGTGAAAATGCATTACACTCAGAATGGGATCGTAGTGGTAAGACGCAAGAAGACCGTCAGATCGAAATATACGTTCATTGAATTTCTCATTTTTAAATTTCCCCTGATTTTTTTTGTAGGTCTTCTCTATGGGATGCTCGGGTGGACAATCGTGGTTTCCTTCACAAACTGGCGTGGAACGGCCCCTAACTATGACTTTGCTGGTTTCAAGTGGTATCGGATGATGATCACCCTTGATCGTTTCCACGTAGATGTGGCCAACAACCTTAAATGGCTCTCGTTGGGGGTTATTCCGACGGTCATTCTGGCGCTTTTTATCGCCTATCTCCTCGAGCTTGGGTCGTTCCGGAAACTTGAGTCGTATATCAGAACGCTGATTCTCTACCCGGTGGCCATGTCCTTTATCGTCACGGGAACAATCTGGTCGTGGATGCTCGATCCTGACAAAGGCGTATTCAACACGATCTTGCGGGGAGTCGGTCTGGGATTCCTGCAAGGCCGGTTTACCACCAATCCGTCCACAGCCACCTATTGGCTCATTCTCATCTTTGTGTGGCAGTATCTCGGTTTCTCAGTGATCATCCTCCAGTCCTCCTTGAGAACTGCTGAACTCCGTGATATGACTGAATCCGCCTTAATTGATGGAGCTTCCAGATTAAGGATTCTGCTGCAGATCATTATCCCGAATATCAGGAGTGGACTCTTGATTTTAATAGCGCTCTTGCTGATCTCAACGCTGAAGGTCTTTGATATTGTGTATATCGTGACCTTTGGCGGCCCCGGCACGGCGACCGATGTATTGGCGTTTTATATGTTGCTTGCCACATTCCAGCAGCACCTGGTTTCGCTTGGAGCTGGAATCGGCGTGGTCATATTTCTTATTGCGGCTAGCATCGTTATCCCTTATACAATCTATGCATTCAAGAAGTGGTTCGATTGAAATCTAGAAACCGTACGCTAACGATCCTGGTCTTATTAACGCTGATTGTTCTGACCATCGCTTATGTTCTGCCCGTGTATGTGGTGCTCGTGACCTCACTCAAAACACCTGTCGAGATCAGCCAGCGGCAGTACCTGCTTCCCAGTAGCAACCTGCAATTCAAGAATTATGCCCAGGCTTTCAAGCTCATCCTGCCAGCCTTGCTCAATTCCACCATCATCACTTTCTCGGTCACAGCCCTGTGCACACTTGTTGGCGGCCTGGGCGGCTATTATCTCAGCCGAACAAGGACCCGGTTTTCAATGGTTCTCTTCATTATGGTGGGTGTCGCGATGTATTTGCCGTACCAGGTGATCCTCATCCCCCTGGTGCAACTTATGGCGAAAACAGGCCTGGCACTGACGCATTTGGGATTAATTGCCAGTAACCTCATCTTAAACATCCCCTTGGCGTCGGTCTTGATGGGTACCTTCTTTCTGGGTATTCCTAGAGAACTGGAGGAAGCTGCCGAAGTAGATGGGGCTTCCAAAATCCACATCTTCTTCCGGGTGATTTCACCGGTGGCCTTCCCCGCTTATGTTTCCGTCATTATCATTATCTTTACCCAGGTGTGGAATGAATTCCTGTTAGCCTTAACTCTGGCGACCCCACGCACCCAGACCATTCAGCTCAAGCTGACCGAGATTAAAGGATCCTTTGTCGCGCTCTATAACTTGCAAATGGCCGCCGCCCTCATTACCTTAATCATCCCCCTTGTTTTCTTTCTGGCCCTGAGCAAGTACTTCATCAAAGGGATCCTGGCCGGCGCGTTGAAAGGATAAGGATTTCATCTTTTGGCATATGCACGAGCTTCCCTCTCTGTTGAATCTCTACGAGCTGTTTTTATAGTCGTTTATCCCCAGATTCGGTTTTCTCTTGGAGATTAGTCGATAAAATAACTATGCCATCTTCTATCTATGTCAAGTTGGTAAAAATCATTTAGCCTAAGTTCACCAAAACTTGCAAAATTTGGCCGATTGGTGGGTGCTGAGATGGCCAGCCACGCATAGAAAAGCACTGAAAACAGGCAAAATCGTAGTGTAGTGACACACATATAAATTGATAGGAAAACCTATAATCCGAGCAGGGCGGGCAAACCCCGGAATGCTCAACCGTCGAGGCGATCAATACAACTCTCCCGCTCATCCTAGCCGCGCAGAGCTCAGAAGTTTCCCTCCGCCGCATCCTTCAGGATTGCGTTATCCAGTGCCAGATCGGCTACCAGTTTCTTCAACCGATCGTTCTCCTTCTCAAGCATCTTCAGTCGCTTCGCTTGTTCAGTGCGGATCCCGCCGTACTCTCGGCGCCAGCGGTAGTAGGTGTGATCCGAGATCGCCAGTTCCTTGGCCACCTCACGAATCGATCGGCCTTGAGAGAGCAGGACCTCAGCCTGTCTCAGCTTGTTAATAATCTGCTCTGTTGTGTATCTCTGTCGCGGCATATCTGCCTCCCTCTATTGTTTCCAGCGCTGAAATCCATTATAACGCTGGATCAGTTTTTGGGGGGCAGGTCAGGAAAAGACGCTGGCATCGCGACGTGATCTTAGCATGGCTAATAATGGATGATGAGCAGCTCGCATCAGGGGATCGACAACGAAAGGCCGCATCGTGATAGCGCTTCAGGTAGTCGGACCACTTATCAGACCATTTAGTGCACTACCCTACCCTGAAAACCCATGAGACTGGTCAAAATGCTACAGAAACAAGGGTATTTTAGGGTATAATAAGACCTCCGGGAGTTCAAATACGGCTGTTAACCACTAGGTCCGCGGTTCGAGTCCGTGCGGGGGAGCTAACAAAGCCTTGTGGAGCAAGGAAATATGAATCCAGAATGCCTCCAACTAGTCAGGCTGGTGGCTAACTTGGCGTTGATTAGCTGCTTTTGGAGGAAGAATTTGATAATGACGCGGGGGAAATACTCTGACATTCTTTCGATATTCCCGAAGGAGATATGTACAAACCTACCGGCTTCATCGAAGCCGCCTCCCAAAACGAGGCAATGAAAGTGGGGGCTGAACGGGGCGGTGCGCCGCCTGCGACGCCCAGCCTGCAAAAACTCCCCCGCCGACTGGAACTAGAATTCATACTGCACCTCGTTTAAACGGTTCATAATTTGGTCATAAAAATGCTTCGGTGTTCTGCCTGCTCTGTATTCACTCGTTAG
>DATKXE010000481.1:0-6531 GCA_035529195.1 Anaerolineales bacterium | reverse complement strand
GGTAAATCAACAAATCAGAATGCCTTCCCTTTCAGAAAAATTAAAAGCTTTGGGTGTCTCGATAGGAACTGAGGGTATCAAACCACCTTCAATTTCAACGAAATTTCCGATTGAAGAGGTTATTGTCAGCGGAGAAGAAATCAATACCCCTTTTGGTCAAACATTTGTGATCAATGAGACATACACTGAAGACCCACGCAAAAAAGATATACCCCTCGATTTTGCAGCATCCTTAACAAACCTGTCATCCTGGATCGGCGATCCAGGTATAGTTCAGCTGCAACCTGAGGCATTTGCATTCTTGGATACCGAAACTTCAGGTTTAGCGGGGGGTACTGGAACCTATGCTTTTTTGATTGGCATCGGCAAATTCACACCGGCAGGTTTCCAACTATCTCAGTATTTCATGCGCGATCCCTTTGAAGAACCCGCGCAGCTTGCAGCTGTTCAGTCCGCTCTGGATGATTGTGAGGTCCTGGTTACCTATAATGGCAAATCGTTTGATGTACCCCTCTTGAATTCACGCTACATAGCTAATGGTGAGCCCCCTCCCTTCAGATCATATGCGCACATAGATTTATTACACATTGCGCGCAGATTGTGGCGAGATCGCTTGGAAAGCAGAACTCTTGGTTCGATTGAAGAGCATATTCTAGGGACACCACGCACAGAGGAAGATATTCCTGGTTGGATGGTTCCAACCATTTATTTTGACTATATAAAGTCAGGTGATGCACGTCCAATTTCAAATGTCCTCTACCATAACGCCATGGACATCATCTCTTTAGCCAGTTTACTTAATCATGTTTCTACGATTCTTGACGATCCTCGCAGCGGTCTGGTTGAACATGGCATTGATTTGATATCTATGGCTAAAATATTTGAAGATATGGGAGAATATAAATCCGCCGCAGAATGCTTCGAACGCGGTTTGAATTATGAACTGCCTGACAGAATTCGCAATCAAGCCTTCCTGCGCTGGTCAATAATGGAAAAACGCCGCAACAATCTCGATAAATCAATCGGTTTGTGGCAGTCTGCCGCAGAATTAAGAGAGGTCTACGCTCATGAGGAATTAGCGAAGGTATTTGAACACAAATCAAGGGATTACTCCCAGGCGATTTTTTGGACCGAGCTGGCGATCGAAATAATAAATTCTCCTGAATACCCTGTCCTCGACAGGGAAATCTGGAGACCAAAATTAGAACATCGTTTAAAGAGACTTCATAGAAAAGTGGTCTCTTCATAAAATAAAATCACCTTAATCTTAATTAACAATACTCTTATATTATTCCCTAGCTGATATCCAATAATTCGTTATGATAGTTACGTTGATGAAAGGAACAATAACTGTGGGGTGGAAGTTTCACAAACGGCTGGTCGAAATCACAACACATTCGATCATCCTGCCAAATTTGCCAGAGCAGTTTAACGGCTACCGCATCGTACAAATTAGCGATTTCCATCTCGGAACCTGGTTAGGTACCCATGCAATATTCGAGATCGTTGACCTGGTCAATCAACAAGAACCTGATTTAATCGCTATCACTGGGGATTTCATTAGCTTTAATCCACCAAATTTTGCACCTGATCTTGTCAGTACGCTATCAAAATTGACTTCGAAAGATGGCGTATATGCAGTCCTGGGAAACCACGACCACTATACCGATGCTACCTTGATCCGAAACGTATTAGAGGAATGCAAAATCGTTGAATTACGGAACAACGTTCATGGAATTCGGCGGGACTCATCCCACTTATACTTTGCAGGAATTGATGATTTTATGACCAGACATGCAGATCTTCGATCAGTTATCGAACAAATTCCGAATGATGAGAACACAGTGATCCTCTTAGCCCACGAACCTGATTTCGCAGATATTAGTGCCGCCAGCGGGAGATTTGCCATGCAAATTTCAGGACATTCGCATGGTGGTCAAATATGCCTACCCTTTTGGGGTAATTTATATTTACCGCGATTGGGACGCAAATACCCATCTGGGAGATATCTAGTTCAGGATATGGTGCTTTACACGAATCGCGGCTTAGGAACCAGCTGGTTGAAATTCCGCTACAACTGTCCCCCCGAGATCACAGTTTTCCAATTGTGTAATAAAAATTGATCAAAATATCTATCGATTATATGAGCTGGTCTACGATGACGTTTGACTAGAAAAAAAGCATAATCTTATCTGGATAAATCACCATTCAATTGCATCCCAAACCGCGTTAGAGATCTCTTGTAAACGGATCTTGTTATCATAACTCGATAGAAAGCGGTTACATAGAAATACAACGACCAATCCAGTTCTCTTATCAGCCCAGACCATCGAATTTCGTTGACCATAATGACCAAAGGTATCTAAACTGCTGCCCTTACCCATACCGTCTGGGACATCCGGATATAGGATGTGATCGCCTCCCAGGAAGAAACCATATCCCCATCTGGTAGTTCTATCCAGGGATTCGTCAAATCCTTCATACCCGAGGGATGTTGCGAATTTAACCGTTTCAGATTCCAAGAATCGGCTTCTTGCATATTCTCCATTATTGAGCAGCATTTGATAGAAGACCGCTATTTCCCTCGCAGTACTATGTAAGGAAGCGGCAGGAACAAGCGAACCACGTACGCGTTCAGAATTAAAAATCCAGGCCACAATTTGATGGTCAATAGTTCCAGACGATAAGCGAGAGAAACGATTCTTCTGAAAATCTGCCACCCTCATGCTGGTTTGTGTTAATCCAAGCGGGGTGAGGAACTCTCTTTGCAGGTATTCATCCACAGGTAATCCGGTGACCCGGTAAATGACCTCACCCAGGATAAATCCGTAATTGAGCAATTGATATCCAGTTATGCTTCCTGGGATAAAGTCTGGTTTCTGTTTGGCGAGATCATTAATTATTTTGTTCCAATCCGAGATATTCAGGATTTGATAGATTAACCTATTTTTTGACAATCCAGTCTGGTGTAATAAAACTTGTTTGATTGTAATTTCTTCTTTTCCCAGACATGAGAATTCAGGCCAGTAAATTCCGACCGGATCATCCAGATTAATCACCTTCTCCTCGATTAACTTAAAAATGCAGGCACTCGTAAATGGTTTGGTTAATGAGAAAGTCAGGAATTGGGTCTCGGGGGATATTGGAAATTTCTTGCTCGCATCTGAATATCCTCCACAGCGATCAAGGAGAATCTGCCCAAATCTCAATACCACCAATTGCGCTCCAAGGTGGAGTCCATCCCGAATTTGGTGGTCGAATACGTTATTTATTCTATCAAGTCCATCCTCAGTCATACCCAAATCAGGCCAATTTTGCTCACCTGGAAAATCAATGGGCTGCAAGATGGACGGATTGTTTATACTCATTTGTTTCTCGATTTCAGGAATAAAACAACCTATTTAAATGACAGCATCAGTTTCCCAAGATTCAAATGAGACTAATTCCTCCAGGGTTTTTCGCTCTTTTTCACCTGGAGACCCAGCGGGGTAGCCGAGGGACATGAAGGCAATTGGTTCAGCATTTTGAGGGATTCGCAATATCTTGCGTGCTGATTCAACATTAAAAGAAGCCACCCAGCAGGTCCCCAACCCCAGATCAGCAGCAGCTAGGCTGATATGATCCAAAACAATGGCTACGTCGACATCAATGTAGGATTTGCCATCTGCCCTGACCCAACCCAGCTCAGGGATTCCGCAAGCACAAATCAAGATCGGTGCACTTGAAAACCATTCCCGGTCATAGATCTTTTTGATTTCTTCTCTTTTATCTTCTGTGTGGATTACAATTAGCTTGAATGGTTGCCGATTTGCAGCTGTGGGTGCGAATTGTGCCGCTAATAATATCTGGTTGAGCAATTTTGGATCAACTTTTTCAGGCGTATATTCTCTGACACTAAAACGATTTCGTAGAAGTTTTTGAAAATTCACGGATGACTCCTCAGTTTGGGTTATTCCAGAATTATAATCATTTCCAAGACATTTTGTTTGATGTAAAGAAATATTCTATATATTTTCCGATTTTACACGCTTAAGATTATTGAACTCGATTCACGAAAGGATAAATTCATATGCACGGTGGTGGTTGGTGGGCCTTAATTGGGGCAGATGAAACCAAAGGAAAAGCCAAAGTTGATCGTAAACTCCTAAGTCGCATTTTGGAATATGCCCGTCCTTATTGGGGAAATCTTTCAATTGTGCTGGTAGTGATCATCGTAATCTCTTTCATCGAGCTGGTTCCTCCACTGATTTTTCGCAGATTAATCGACGTTGTTATTCCATCGAATGATTTTAGGCAGCTTACTATATTGGCACTCGCAATGATCGCAATACCTATTCTAAGCGGGTTAATTGGAATAATTGAAAGATATTTCAGCGCTAAAGCCGGGGAAGGTATCATCTTTGATTTACGCCAAGAAATGTATGATCATATTCAGCGAATGTCTCTCCGATTTTTCACCAACACACGTTCAGGCGAAATCGTTTCTCGATTCAATAGTGATGTTGTGGGAGCACAAAACGCGATTACGGGAACCTTACCCAGCATCATCACAAATTCAGTGACATTAATTTCCACTTTAGTCGTAATGATCTCGATCGACGCTCGATTAACGCTGCTTTCGGTTGCTGTGCTACCATTATTTCTCTTACCAACCCGAAGGGTTGCCCGTATCCTGCGAGATATCCGTCGAAAAGCGATGGAATACAATGCAGATTTAAGCAGCTTGATCACCGAAACATTGGGCATAAACGGCGCTTTATTGGTTAAAACATTCGGCAGACAATACCAGGAGTCAGATCGATTCCGAAATATTAATCAAAATGTGCGTGATATAGGCGTCAGGCGAGCATTAGTTGGTCGCTGGTTCTTCATGGGTTTGGGGATTTCCGGAGCCATCGGTACTGCTTTGATTTACTGGGCAGGTGGTTATCTGGTGATGACCGATGTACTAACGATCGGCACTATCGTTGCTTTCGCTGCATATCTCACGCGCCTCTATGGACCGATTTCTTCACTCACCAATGTCCAGGTCGATTTTGCCACCTCGATGGTTAGTTTTGAAAGGGTATTTGAATATCTCGATTTACCAATTGAAATCCAGGATGAACCGGACGCAAGGAAATTCTCCAATGTTGATGGCCGGGTTAGCTTCGAGAATGTATCCTTCAGTTACACAGAGAAAGAAAATCTTAAGGAAAAAATATCTGATTCCAATTTTTCGCATCCCGCCGATGAAGATTTGAATGAAACTTCTGGATTTGATATTTCCCAACGCTGGGCGCTTAAGGATGTAACCTTTGATATATTACCTGGAGAATTGGCTGCCTTGGTTGGCTACTCCGGAGCAGGTAAAACTACCATCACTTATCTGCTTCCCAGATTATATGAAGCAACAGGTGGCAGAATCACTATTGATGATATTGATATCAGCCAGGTAACCCAAGAATCGCTTGCTAATCAGATCGGAATCGTAACCCAGGAAACTTATCTATTTCATGATACCATCGAAGCCAATCTCTGCTATGCTGACCCCTCTGCTGAACAGGATCAGCTCGAGGCTGCCTGTCGTGCCGCAAACATACATGATTTCATTCAAGAAATGCCGGATGGCTATAAGACTGTGGTAGGAGAAAGAGGCTACCGGCTCAGCGGTGGAGAAAAACAGCGACTGGCCATTGCTCGTGTGATCCTCAAAGATCCACGCATCCTAATCCTCGATGAAGCCACCTCCCATCTAGATTCTTATAACGAGTCATTGATCCAAGCGGCTCTTACCCCATTGATGTCTGGAAGAACCAGCTTGGTTATTGCACATCGCCTATCTACAATCCTGGCAGCAGATAAGATACTTGTTCTCCATCAAGGCAGGCTCATTGAACAAGGGAATCACAGCACATTATTAGCCAATGGTGGCTTGTACGCGGAGCTTTACGAAACTCAATTTATGAGTGATGTTTCCGAAAACTAAGTGGCTATGCGCATTTGTTTGTCCAGAATATTGCACCCTCTAAATGATATAATTTTATTTCTGCTATCATTCTCCTCGGGAAGAGAATTTGGAAAAACATATCGCTTTCATCACGTATGAAACACCTTTTGCTCCGGGGGGTGGGATAGCAGCTGTGATGTCGCATTTACCGCACGCTATCCAATCCGCTTCCCAGGTTCCCACCTACGTCATTACTCCTTTCCACTTCAATATCTCCAAAACAACCCTTCAAGAATCAGAGATGGATATCCTTGCTTCTATCGATATCCGCTTTGGCCTCGAGGACTTTAGGGTGGATATTAAAGTTTTGCAAAGGGAAGTGTGCTGGGTGTTCTTAAAACCTCATACCAATAGAATAATGCAGTACCCGTTTTTTTCCGGGGTAAAACATCCATATGATGTTCATGCAATTGAAAAGGGTGGCCAACCGAGTTTACTACGTGATTCACTCTTTTTTGGGAGAGCTGCATCCACTGCCCTATCTGAGATTTGTTCAAAATGTAGCTGGACGATATTAATGCAGGATTGGGAAGCTGCCACCA
>DATKXE010000480.1:0-7824 GCA_035529195.1 Anaerolineales bacterium | reverse complement strand
GGGAATCATGGCGGGCTTCCATGCCTGCGCTTAGAATCACCATGTCCACCGGTACGCGTCGCTGCTTTCCAATCAAAGTATCTTCAGCTTGAACGATTAATTTACCCTCTTCTCCGGGCAGCCGAGCTGCATCTGTTATATCTGCTGCGCGACCTCGGATAAAATGGGTACCCTCTTCCAGCAGGCGGTTGTAAAATTCCTCGTATCCCTTTCCGGGAGTGCGGATATCGATGTAAAAGTTGTAAACCTCTGCTTCGGGAACTCGTTCGTGCACCAGGTGTGCAAATTTCAGAGAGTACATGCAGCAAACCTTAGAGCAGTATTCGTGATAATTGTTATCCCTTGATCCTACACAGTGAATTATTGCTATGCTCTTAGGTACTGTTTCTCCATCTCGTAAAACGATATTTCCGCTGGTTGGGCCAGATGAATTCACCAGGCGTTCAAATTCAAGACTGGTAAACACATTTGCCAAGCGACCATAACCGTATTGAGGAATCTTTTTCGAGTCGAAGAGGTCAAATCCCGTTGCCAGGATCACATTTCCAGCCGGAAATTCGATTAGTTCATCTTGCTGCTCAAAGTCGATAGCTCCAGTGGGGCACAAGATCTGGCAGGCTTTGCATTTCCCTCGTTCGAAATAGGTGCAGTTAGGCGGGTCGAGAACCGGGTATCTGGGGACCGCTTGAGGGAAGGGTGTGTAGATTGCTTTCCGTTGAGCAAGCCCGGCTTCAAAGACATAGTCGACTACTTTGCGAGGACATTTCTCTTCGCAAATTCCGCAACCGGTGCAAAGTTCCTCGATGACATAACGAGCTTTTTTGCGTACAGTCACATTAAAGTTGCCCACATAACCGGAGATATTCTCAACCTCGCTGTAGCTATAGAGGGTGATGTTGGGATGCTGGCCGACATCCACCATTTTGGGCGTTAAAATGCAGGCAGAGCAATCAAGGGTAGGAAATGTCTTATCCAATTGGGCCATATGTCCACCGATAGAAGGTTCTCGCTCCACCAAAACCACATGATTGCCTGCATCAGCTAATTCTAAGGCAGCAGAGATACCGGCAATACCTCCCCCGACGACGAGTGTAGTGGGATTAATCTCGACCGGTATGGGCTCCAGCGGTTGGTGGTGTACAACCCTTTCAACAGCGGCGTTAACCAGGGCTTTTGCTTTTTGGGTTGCAGCCTCCTTGTCGTTAGTTGCCCAGGAGTTATGCTCCCGAATATTAGCCATCTCGAACAGGTAAGGATTTAATCCGCCTCTTTCCGTAGCCGCACGGAAAGTTTTTTCATGCATATGTGGTGAACATGCGGCGACTACTATCCGGGTCAATCCTTGCTCTTTGATATCTTGCTCGATCAATTCTTGCCCGAGGCTCGAACACATGAACTTATAATCGCGCGAACAGACGACGTTGGGTTGCTCTCCCGCCCATTTGGAGACCTGTTCAACATCGACTATCCCGGCGATATTTGTGCCGCAGTGGCACACGTAAACACCAACTTTTTCACTCATCGGTTCTTCTCCTTCAATAAACTTGGGGGAACATGATAATTGTCCTTGTTGATGAAAAATCTGAAGTTCATGCTGGCTCCTTGACGTAGGTTAAGATACGGTCAGCTGAAACGAACTCCGATCCGATACCTAATTTCTTAGCTGGCAGTCCAAGGGATAATCCAATTAACTGGGTGAAATATAGTACCGGAATCTTGAAATCTGTACCAAACTCTTGGTTGATTTGCATTTGGTAGCATTCCAGATTGGTCTGGCATAATGGACAGGCTGTAGCGATGACATCCGCTCCGCTCTTTTGAGCATTTTGCAGCAGTTCGAAGATTAATTGATAGGCAGCATCACGGCTGGTAATGAGCAGGGAGCCACCACAACAACGAAGTCGGTATGCAAAATCAACCGGATCGGCTCCAATGGCGGTCATGAGATCTTCGAAGAATCGTGGGTTCTCAACATCTTCATGATCTTTTTTCGGTCTCACAATTTGACAGCCATAATAGGGTGCTACCCGTAAACCCTGCAGTGGATGGGACACTTTATCCTGCAGCTCTTCATAACCGACATCATCGGCAAATACTTCCATTAAATGTTTTACCTGGATGTCACCAGAAAATTTTAAGTTATCTGCTTCGAGTGCATAGTTAATATGATTTGCTAAATCTAGATCCTCTTTGAGGTAGGCATTGGCAAAATATGCATTCTTGAAGCATGCACTGCAGGGTGCTACGAGATCATGCCCTGCTTTTTCCGCCATTGCCAGATTGCGACCGACAAGTGTATAAGCCAGGAGCTCATCAACATGGAAATAGGTGGTAGCTCCACAGCAATTCCAATCCTCAAGCTCTTGGAGTTCTACCCCCACAGCTTTGGTGGTTTGCATTGCAGATTGGTTATAGCTGAGCGCCATTTTTTCCAAGGAGCAGCCTGGAAAGTATGAATAAGTTTTCATTATGCTCCTCCCATGGGGATGATCCGGTTGGCCATCTTCTTGAAATTTTCCAATCTTTTGATCCTGGCTGGAAGGACAGGCAATCTACCCTTCAACATAAGATTGGTCGCCGTATGGGCTTCATTTAGAAATTCCCGGACACCGTAACTGAAGATGTATGATGGAGCGAGAACCGGTTCATAGGATCTGCCACTCCTCAGAATTGATTTCACAAACGTTTCTGAGAATACTGGACCGACCGCATCTTCTAGGTATTGGTGCTTCCAGATGGAATAGCGTTTGAGAGCATACATCAAGCCTGCAATATCGATCTCGCTTGGGCAGCGGACTGTACAGTGGAAGCAGGAAGCACAATACCAAAATGTATTGCTCTCCATTACCTCCTCTTTGAGATCCGCGTTGATCATGCCAATCAGACGCCGGGGTGTGTGATCCATGAATTCCACCACTGGGCACGTACCAGAGCAGGTTCCACATTGAATGCAGGTTGCTAATGGTCGTCCGTGGGAAGCATGCAGGAGGTTGGATACCTCATCGCTGAAAGTGGGTTTGGTTACCATAGAAATTATCCTAATTTTGCTCTGCTTGAGATTTTCTATCTTCTGCCATTTGCAGGAGAGTGCTTACTTTTTCTAAAAGCAAATCTGGTTCTACAGGTTTTTCGATCAATTCATCAATGGGAACAAAGCTCGGATGGACTGGTTGACCTGGGAATAGGAAGGCGATTTGTTCCCGCATTCCTGTGATGATCAGGATTGGAGTTTCGCGCAGCTGCTCATCATTTCCGATCTTGCGAGCGATCATGATGCCTTCTGCGCCACGCCCCATCAAAACATCCAATAATAGGAGATCGTAGCCACCTGTTTTCAAAGCATTAAAACCATCATCGGGATTGTATTTGGCATCAACCTCATAACCTGCATTCTCGAGGATTGATGCAATTGCTTCGACAAAATCTGGGTCGTCGTCAATCATTAATAACCTTTTCTTTGTACCCATGTGGGCCTCCTTATGTGTTATTAACCTTTTCAAATATCTTGGAAGTTGAATCTTCTAATCTGTCTTCATAGCCTGGTAAGCACAATATAAAAGTGCTTCCCCGGCCTAACTCACTCTCAACTGAAATCGTTCCATTGTGGGCTTCGAGAATTCGACGCGTCAGTGCGAGCCCAACACCACTGCCCCGTTCGGTTTTATTTGCATCACTGCTGGTAAAAAAATCAATAAAAATAAATGGCAGGTCTTCTTTTGATATCCCGATACCATTGTCCTGGATCTGCACTACAACCTGGCCGTCTTTAAGGCAGGCAGAGATATCGATCTGGCTACCAGAAGGAGAATATTTGACTGCATTCCCAACAATATTAACAATTGCTTCTACAAGTGTGCCTTCATCGCCATCTACCAGGGGAACATCCTTAGCGATGAAGGATTGGATCGAAATGTCCTTGCGGACGGCGTGTGGTTCAATACTTTCGATAGCTTTTGAAATCACAGATGGTATGGAGGTGGGTTGAAATTTTTCTTTTATGGTGTCGACATCAACAGAAATAGCGCGCAACCAGGTGTGGATCAAATTCATGAGTTCACCAATGCGAGTCTGAATCCTTTCAAATCGACGTTGTTGATCTTCTGATAGTTGATCGGATAATTCACCGGAAAGCGAAAATAGGTACTGCTGTACCGCAGCTAATGGTGATTTAAGCTCGTGGGACACGATGGCAGCAAAGTGCTCTCGCAGTAGTTCCTTTTCCCGGCGTAAAGCAAGCGTTTCCAATACTAATTTTCTCTTTTCTAAACCACGGCTGGTGATCAACCGCAATTCATCAGGAGTGAATGGCTTGGGGAGAAAATCAAATGCACCTCTTTGCATAGCTTCGACAGCTGAGTTAATCGTTGCAAAACCCGTGATGACGATCGTGACGATCGCTGGATCGATCTCTTGAATTTTTTCAATCACTTCAAATCCTGATATGCCCGGCATTTTAAGGTCCACAAAAATTAAATCGGGACGAAATTCCTCCAGCAAGCTGATACCACGTAAACCATTCTCGGCAGTAAGGATTTCGTAATTACCACCGGATAAAATCGCTATACAGGAGTCGAGGACGATTTCTTCGTCGTCAATGACTAATATTTTGGATCGGGTGTCCATTATCCGGGACCTCTTCAGTAACTTTGATGGGAAGCCTGACTGTAAATGTGGTACCTTTTCCAATCTCGCTCGCGACCGATATGGTTCCATTATGTGCTTTGACAACACCGTAGCTGATCGCTAGACCGAGACCAGTTCCGTGACCTACATCCTTCGTAGTGAAGAAGGGATCGAAGATTTTTTCAATGTTCTCTTCAGAAATTCCTGGTCCATTATCTCGAAATATCAGCTCCACAGAATCATCTCCTAACTTACTGCGGGTAGTTAAAACCAGTTCACCATCTCCATTCATCGCTTCGGCAGCGTTGATAATCATGTTCATGATCACCCGCTCGATCTGAGAAGCATCCAGGACAAGCATTGGCAGATCTTCCTGGAAGTTCTTTTCAATTTCGATATTGAGGAACAAAGCCTGGTTTTCAACAAAAGCGAGACACTGCTCCATCACCGTATTAATGTTGGAGAGCGTTTTGTCCGGTTTTCTCTGGCGGGAAAAATCCAATAATCCGCGAATGATGTCTCGGCAGCGAGTCGCCTGACCGACAATTTTCTCGAGAGATTTTTTCTTGGGGTCATCGCAGTCGGTGTCCTCTAGTAGCAAATGTGAATAAGTGACGATGCCAGTTAGAGGGTTATTTAACTCGTGAGCGACATTTGCGGAAAGCTGCCCGATCAATGCAAGGCGCTCGCTGGCCATAATCTTCTGAGTGGCAAATTCCTTGAGCTGCTCGTCTCTTTTTCGTAACGCCAGAGCCATTGCGTTGAAAGAATCGGCCAGGTATTCAAGTTCATCCCTGGTGGATATCTCAACTTTGGCATTTAAATCTCCACTGGCCACTGCTTTTGATGCATTAATTAACTTGAAAATTGGTATCAGAATCCACCTGGCGATAAAATAAGACACAATCAGCGCAACCAAAACACCCGCGATTGTGATTGCAACAAAGGTCAGAATCATCCCTTGCTGAATGTCGTTATATTTCTCCTCGAGAACACCGACGTATAGAATCCCGATGATTTTTCCGGCAATATCACGAATGGGTTCATATGCTGTGATATACCAATTATTAACCACATACGCTCTTCCGATCCATGGTTGACCGTGAACCACGACCTGGTTATAAACTTCCTCGGTGACGCGAGTTCCCAAAGCACGGGTGCCGTCTTCATTTTCGACGTTGGTTGAAATTCGGATGTCATCTTGGAAAATGGTTGCGGTACCAATATCTTTACCCTTGTATTGTACTTCTTCGTAAACGGTTTCTTTGACCTTGTCAACGATCTCAAAATTGCGATTCAGGAGATTTCCTCCATATAGAACACCGATAAGGTTATTCTGGTCGTCGAATATGGGAGCACCGGCTATGAGCATCATTCCATCTGTTTCTTCAGTTTCTTCTCTTTCCCTCGCTAATGGTGTATCAATAAAAGTCATATAAGCCTGATTTGCCAGGAGAGGCGACTCCTGGTTAAGCTCTTCCCCAGAAATTAAGAGGGTAGAGGCAACAGGAACATCATATTCCAAGACGGTTTTAACCAATTCGTTATCAGCCTGGTTGTCACCGGTGTGATCAAAAAAACTAGTTCTCAAAATAACTTCACCTGTCTCGTCTGTAAGGGTCAATACATCCAGTCCTTCATCCCTTCTTACTCGCTGCAGTTCGTGATAGGCTTCGTTGATGTCTCCAGTCAAGAGCGCATCCTTTAAGAAAAATCTGTTTGCAGTAATCCTTATTGCAGTATTGATCTGTTCGAGGTTGCTTAAATATAGCTCCCGGGCTGCATTAAGATCATGGCGAACTTTATCCTGAGCTTCGCTCACTATGCGGTTGCTGATCAGTTGCACACCAGCGATCATGTAGATAGCGCTGATGAAGACCACAATAATGAGAAAACTAAGGACCAATTTCGTAGCGATTGGCACTCGGATTTCTTTGGTTCTACCAATCAATGCCTCAAATGAAGCTCGCATAAAGTACCAATAACTCGCCTTTATTTACTCTGTTTCAGCATCATGCATCTCTACTGCTTCAACGATTAACTCGATTAAATCTTTGACCACTAATTTGCCTTCAATGCCAGCAGACTTGACCGCATCCTGGAACATGACCAGGTCTTTCGGGCAGGTAACTACCAATGTCGATACTCCTGGGAGTGCAGCAGCTTCTTTGACACGACTTTCCGCAGGTCGCTCACTTACTTCTGGTGGATCCTCCATCCAAATTCGACCGCCGCCGGCACCACAGCAAAAAGTATTTTCCCTGTTGCGAGGCATTTCAACGAGATGACAACCGAGCGCTTCAATCACGCGCCGAGGTGCATCATATTCATCGTTATAGCGACCCAAGTAGCACGGGTCGTGGTATGTGACAGTAAGCTCAATCTTGTTTGAAATCTTCAACCGGTTGGAACTAATCAGTTGATCGAGGAGTTGTGAGTAGTGCAGAACATCGTAGTGATCCTTCCCATTCTCTGAATACTCGTTTTTCAGGGTGTTATAAGAATGTGGATCGCTGGTGACAATGGTTTTAAAGTTACTTTTCGAGAGGGCAACCAAATTTTTCTCGGAAAGCATTTCGTAGAGGCCTTCTTCGCCAACCCGGCGGACATCATTGCCGGAATTCATCTCGGTTTCGTAAAGCAGTCCAAAATCAATATCCAGATTTTGGAAAAGCTGTGCCAATAGCTCGGTTTTATCCGTCATGCTGGCATGGTATGATGCGTAATCACCGACAAACCACAGATATTCAACTTCCTCTCTGCGAGCATCCTTAATCTTGGTCTGGAACGATTTTGTCCACTTTGCACGCATACGGTCTGATTTGCCAAATGAATTGCCATAACGACCTAGATTGGCGAGCGCATCCTGAAGTTGCGGATCGACATCACCTTCCAGGACCAGATAGCGTCTCATATCAATGATCGACGAAAGCTGATCATTAAAGACAGGGCAGATGTTGACGCAAGCCCTGCAGCTCGTACAAGCCCACAACTCTTCTGCTGCAATCACATCACCCTGCATGTTGCGTCCATTAGATGGATGCCACATGTGGCTGTCCAGCTTGATCATGATGTCTCGTGGGGAAAGGCTGAATCCGCTGGTGTATGCAGGGCAAACATCCTGGCAGCGACCACAGCGGGTGCAAGAATCAAAATCGAGCAGTTGTTTCCAGGAAAAGTCGGTCCAGTCTTTAGCTCCAG
>DATKXE010000479.1:0-6954 GCA_035529195.1 Anaerolineales bacterium | reverse complement strand
TTTGATCTTTTCAAAATCAATACATCTGGCAGAGATCAGGTCATGAACCATTTTACCGATCTTTCTGGTAGGGTTCATGGCGCTCATCGCATATTGTGGAATGATGGATATGTACTTGTATCGGTATGTATCCATCTTCGTGTGATCCCAAATTGGAATATCAGTACCGCTAAGAACAACCTTTCCCTGGATATACCGCATACGTTCCGAGAGATAGATCAAGCTTAATCCCAGGGTTGTTTTTCCACATCCTGATTCCCCCGCCAAACCCATGATCTCTCCGTCAGCCAATGAAAAACATGCGTTTTCCAGAGCCCGAACTGGTCCCTGTAGTGTTTGATAATAAACTGTAAGATTCTCGACTGATAAGCTCACAGTTACATCTCCCTCAGTTTTGGATTGAATATTTCATCTAATCCAATATTCATCAGATAAAGCGCACTGACAATTGCCGTGATTGCCAAACCGGGCGGAACGAACCACCACCATACACCTAGTTGAAGCGCTCCCCAGCTCACAGCTCCCTGCATCATCAATCCAAGCGAGATTCCTTCAGTGGGTCCAAGCCCTATAAAATCCAAAGTAGCAGCGATCAAGATCGCTCCGCCAAATTGCAGAATAAAGGTCATAACCAGATAAGAAAGCATATTCGGGGCAATTTCCCCAATAATGATCTTCCATGCTTTCATCCCGCTTAATTTAGCCAGATCAATAAACTCTCTCGACTTCAGAGAAAATGTTTGGGCGCGGATGGCTCTGGCTGCCCATGGCCAAGCCGTCAATCCGATAAAAATACTTTCCGAAATAAGGCTTCTCACATCCAGGTACGCTGCGATAATCAAAAGTACCGCAAATCCCGGAAGGACAAGGACGATATTTGTCAATATATTTAGGATCTCATCAATAATCCCACCTCGATACCCGCCGGTAAATCCGATGATTATTCCAATAAGCGTTGCGAGCCCACCCCCAAGAGCACCAACTAAAAAGGTAGCCCTCAATCCATTTGTAAATTGAGAATACACATCCTGTCCAAACATCGTGGTGCCTAGCCAGTAATCTGGTGATGGCTTGCTTGGTCCTGATGGATATGCAAAATCAAAAGGATCATTCTCAGTGAAATTAGGTCCAACCAAAGCGAATAACAGGAAAATAAGGATTACTACTATTCCAATGATCACTTTCTTATTTCTAAATGCAAAGAACACGAATTCGTTTTTTTTATTTATTACTTTCATTCAGTTTCGCCTGTCATTCCTTTCCGGGTTCTGGGATCAACGATCACGTAAATAACATCAATGGCAAAATTCGCGATTAGAACACCGATGATGATGAATAAGAAGCACCCTTGGATAAGAAAATAGTCCTGGTTCTGTATCGCATTTAATAATAGCGATCCGATCCCGGGATAAGAAAAAACAACTTCTGTGGATAAGGCTCCTGCGACAATAACGCCTAATTGCAAAGCCAAACCGGTGATCTGGGGAAGAACGGCATTTTTGAAAGCATATCTTCGAATTAGACTGCGTGGCATTCCCAAAACCTCCAGATAATGTGAGTAATCTGCCTCTAATTCATAAATGATCATATTCCGCATACCGATAGCCCATCCACCAAAATTTACTATAAATAATGATGCGAATGGCAAGAACCAGTGTTCCACAAGGCTGAACACAAATATCCAGGAAAGATCCGGAGCTAATGAATAGCTGTAAGCCCCGGCAATGGGAAAAATATCTAAGACAATTCCAAAGAACCACGCGAGAATGATACCAAGCCATAAATAGGGTGTTGCGGATAAAATATACCCAATCGGTGAAACTGTATTATCAAGCCATTTGGATCGTGCCGCGAAAGCGCCAAATCGGTTACCCGCGATCCAACTTAATAATATGGATGGAATTAATAAGAATAAGTCATATGGGACTGAACGCCAGATCACTTTCATCACGGGTTGTGGAAAAAGGTACAAACTGATACCCAGATCCCCTTTAAACAAGTTTGCCCAAAAATTAAGATACTGCCGCCAAACAGGCAGATCAAGACCAAATAATTTAGAAAAATAACCGTACATCATTTCATAGCCATCAGCATTTAGGGCTGCTCGAGATAGCATATTACTGATCGGATCGCCAGGCATAAACCGCGGGATCAACCAGTCAATAGTTACAGCCACAAAAAAGGTGATCGCATAAACAAAGATCTTCCTTGTAAAATATTTCTTCACTGGAATCCTCTTTTTTCAGATTTTTTCGCCCCTCCTATCAACAAATCAGAAGGGGCGAAAACACAAATCTTTTATTCTTATTACTGAAAAAGTTTATTCAGCTGGAACTGATTCCAGGCCAATAAGTGTGCTCAACCCACCCAACTGCCAGTAGCCTGACCAGGTTGTTGGAAGTGTATTGGGGGTATCTGCGGCATCGGTTGGCCAGTTGGTCCAGTGAGCATCACTGAACTGCGCCCACAAACCATTGTACCAGAGTGGGATCATTGGCACATCTATCAGCATTGCCTTTTCAATTTCGGAGCAGGCTGCTTTCATCGCATCTTCATCAGTCATCTGGATTTTAGCTAGTGCATCAACCAGATCCCAGACTTCTTGATTTTCATAGCGGCCAAAGTTACCGCTCTGCATTTTTGGATCAATGGGGTGTCTGAAGAACAGATTGAATGCTGTCCAAGGTGTATTGCTCATGGAAGCCCAGTTGTTCAGGGTCATATTGAACGTGCCGCCCTGCAGTCCGTCGTTCCACGCGCCGTAATCAGTTGGCACATCTTTCAAATTGATGCCAGCTTCCTGGACGCTGTCAGCGATAACCGCAATAGCAGCTTCCCAGTCAGACCAACCTAACGGGCAGGTAACTTCGAGTTCAATCTTTGCACCATCGGGAGCTTCAACAAATCCATCACCATCCACATCTTTGTATCCCGCGGCTGCAAGAATTGACTTGGCTTTCGCTGAATCGTAGGTCCACCCATATTCAGCTACGACATCTTTATCTACGAATCGATCAAGCACAGGCAGCAGTCCTGTCGGGCTAGCTGCTTTAACTAATCCTGCGTATGCAACGTTTACAATATCGTCAGTGTTGATGGCATGAGCCAATGCCTTTCTGAATTCAACATCATCCATTGGCGCGAGTGTCAGGTTGAGGAATAACACGGCAGTGTTTGCGGAGAGCATGTATGGTTGTTCAGGATAGTAAGTTTTTACATAACCCTTGTTAACCATTTCTGCGACACCAGGTAGGAAGTTATTGCTCAGGTCAAGTTCACCTTTTAGGACCATGCCCAAGGCAACCGCGTTGCTTGAGGTGCGGATATCAACGATTCTCTTGGGAGCGGGAGCGCCAAATACATCTATACCCCACCATTCTTCGTTGCGATCCCATACATTCCTGTCTTCGCTATGCGTTGAGTACAGGTATGCGCCGGAACCAACCGGATTTTCATTTGCTCCAACTGCGATATCTTCTGCGCTTCGGTCCTTCCAGAGATGTTCTGGAACAATCGGAATGTTGTAGAGGTTGTTTTCAAATTCCTGGTACAGTGGATCTTTCATTGAGAATTTTACGGTTAAGTCATCCACTGCGACAACATCCTTTAAATAGGATGGTGTGACTACTCCTGCAACAGGTCTCTCCCACATAGGACCAAACCAGATTCCCGCTGGGTCCGACTGGCCAAGTTTTATGGTAAAAACCACATCATCAGCCGTTACATCTTCACCGTCAGTCCATTTCATGCCTTTACGGAGTTTCACTTCATAGGTATTGGCATCTATCCAACTGCCGCTCTCTGCGAGCCATGGGGTTAAAGCACCGGTCTGAGGATCGAAATCAAACAAGGTCTCATAAACATAACCCAGCGTTCCGGTTGTATTGGCCAATGAGCCCGGTTGGAATGGGTTCCATGTGGAAGGAGGACCCCAGGCTGCGCCAGCGATATATATTGTCTCGTCGCGAGCATAAACCACTTCGGTAGGTGTAGGTGCGGCTTCTTCCAAAACTTCTTCTTCCACGACCTCTTCGGCTGCCGGTGCCTCTTCAACCGGAGCTACAGGTGCACAGCTCGCGAAGAGTATGCCAACAACTATGGCTAGACTAAATAAAACTAATACTTTTTTACACATTTCTTTTCTCCTTTTTGAAATATTTGTTTCTTGACCATAATTTTCTAAATTTTTTCCTCATTTACCTCCTTTTATTTTTTCATAAGTATTATTGGTAACGCTCCCAATTTTAGAGAAAATTTTTTCATACATATCTCTAATCATGATTACCTTTGAATAGTAGATTCTCGAATAACAAGTTCGGATTTCAGAATAATATTCCTGGCCGGTTCAAGACCATTTTCAATAATGTCAATGAGCACTTTAATTGCCTCACTGCCAAAATTACCAATAGGCTGTCTTATCGTGGAAAGTGCTGGTTTTGAAGGGAAGGGGAGTGGAAAATCATCATATCCAATTATTGAAATATCTTCAGGTACTTTAAGTCCAACCTCTTTAATTGCGCGTATAGCACCAAGTGCCATTTGATCTGAAGCTGTAAAGACTGCGTCCGGTTTACTTTTTAATAATTTTCTCATCCCTTCATAACCGCTTGCTTCAGTGAAGTTACCTTCAGTAATGTGTGAATCATTACAATCCATTCCATGTTTTTTTATAGCGTTTTCAAACCCCTTTTTACGATCTATTCCAACTGTTGTATTTAATGGACCAGTAATGGTTCCGATTTTCTTATTTCCAAGGCTGATTAAATACTCAACTGCGTTTTCCACAGATTCTATATTATTGACATCAACGAAGCTAATCTTGCCGTTGTGAATCGGTCTGCCTAAAACTACTAATGGAATTTCGGATCTAACCAATCTGTCAATCAGAGAATCTCCGATTTGATCAGACTGAAAAAGGATACCATCCATGAACCCACGCCTAGATATTCTTCGGAACATCTTGTCTTCATCTTCTTCATCTCCCATTAGAAACAATGAGAAGGTATAGTTTTGTTTGCTGCATTCTTGAGCGATCCCCTGAATAAGACAAGGATAATAAGGATCTGTAAAGAACGAATTGATTGTCCTTGGAAGAATAAGACCACAAGTCCAGGAGCGTTTTGAAACAAGCGCTCTGGCAGCTGCGTGAGGTTGGTATCCGGTTTTATTGATTATTTCCTTAACACGTGTTCTAACTTTTTTACTGACGTTTGGATGGTCATTAATAACCCTGGATACAGTTGAACGTGATACGCCACTTCTTTGTGCGATATCTTCCAGGGTTAGGTTATTCAAAGAGACGCTCCAATTTTTGATTCTTTTACAAATGATAAATGTTCTTATTAAGATTGGGAACGCTCCCAATTTCTATTATTATTATACATTTTTTCCTAATGAAGTCAAGAACTTTTTAGGTAATTAATAGAAGTTAATATCTGAGGTGCTTACGTATCTATTGTGTATCTCCGCCTCCTATTTCCCCTTCCAAAACTTATCATTAAGAAAATATTTATTTCTCTTTAATTTCTAGAAAAAGATAAAAATATACACTGATATTCTCGTCTAAGAATATCAGGTTTAAAAAACAATTCAAAATATTTGTAAAGTGAATGACGCACCAGGGAATCGAACCCTGAACCTACTGATTAAGAGTCAGTTGCTCTGCCAATTGAGCTAGTGCGCCAGGTTGTCCGCAAATTATATCGTAAACCATATGCGTGTCAACGAGACATAACAAAAGCGGCACGGTTTCCCGTGCCTCATTTGTTTTTTAAAATTATGGGCAGGTAACATTGAAGTTGATGGGACCCCAAGTCTGGTTGTTGGGCTGGGCGATGAAAACTTTCAACCAGTAACCCGTTGTTGTCCCTACAACTCCCAGGTTATTCCAGTCAAATTCAGCGATCTTGGCGCCGGCTGAGTTAAAATTCAACGTTTTGGTCGAGCTAACCCCGCCATCGCTGGTTTCTGTCTGGTAAGTGACTTTTCCCGCCGCGCTGGTCTCGATGGTGATATCCACTTCATATGTATCGGGGCACGTCACTGGGCTAACATTCTTAAGGTTAGTATAAACACTGCTCACCGCGAAACTCACTGTGATAGTTTTAATACGTACGGTGACAGGATAAAATTGTTCATTGTCCTGCGCTTGAAGATTCCAGTATCCTGTGTATGTGCCCGGGCTGCCAGGCGCCTTAAGGGGAACATCGATCTTGATCTGCGCGCCGGGCGCCACGTTGATCGGCAGGTAAACAGAAGCGGGGCCGTCCATCGCGTCCCCGGTGATGAATGCCAACTTATAGTTAGTGTTCCAGGTGCAGGTACCAGTATTTTCAAAGGTCCAGCTCTTGGTAAAACTTACACCGGGATTGAACTCCGTATCATCTGGAATGGTCTCAGTGATAAATTTGGTATTATTGCATGGATTGGCTGCCGCAGTGGGCTGAGGCGGCACATTAAAGGTTGGTTGAGGCGTGATGGTTGGCAGTCCCGGTTGCAGTTGTTCCACAGGCGGCTGGGTTGCCTGCGGCTGGCTGTTCATCGCCTGGATGGTCTGCGCCACGGCGGTAGCCAGCGCGTCAGGCTCTTGCTCCTGCTGGCGATCCGCGAGCAAGGGAAAATTGCATGCGGAAATCACCATCGAGAACGCTGCCACTATTACCAATACTTTACGTTTAGCCATCATTTCTCCTTTAACCTCATCAACCAATGGTTAATTATAGGTTTTATCTGTATTTAACGGAAGGAGGGGATATTAAGTTCCAAAGGCCGGCATTAAAGCGCCGGCCTGTTGATTCATTAAAGCGGCCTGGTTATTCGACGACGATCTGGACCCACACCTGGCCAAACTTTGCGCCTTTGTGGGTTTCCATCTGCCAGTACCCTTTATAAGTGCCGGCTGAAGATGGGGCTTTCATATCGACTTCAATCTTGATAGTCTCGCCAAAATCGGTT
>DATKXE010000478.1:0-8042 GCA_035529195.1 Anaerolineales bacterium | reverse complement strand
GAAACCGGGATTGCTATGGGTCTTGGATCACTACGCGCAGCGATCGAAGATACTGATCTTCAATCCACCTTCCAAGTTCGCCAATCAGCACCCGATGTTTTATTGTTTGCTAATTTGGGAGCGGTGCAGTTGAATTACGGCTATGGTTACAAAGAGTGCCAATTGGCGGTGGAGATGATTAATGCGGACGCCTTGATCCTGCACCTCAACCCTCTCCAGGAGGCTGTCCAGCCGGAAGGGGATGGAAACTATGCGGGTTTGCTGGCAAAGATTGAAGAAGTTTGTGAGAATTTAACAGTACCCGTTATCGTCAAGGAAGTTGGCTGGGGTTTCTCAGAAAAAACCGCTAGCCAACTGGCTGCAGCAGGTGTTGCCGCCATCGATGTTGCCGGAGCAGGTGGAACTTCCTGGACACAGGTTGAAATGCACCGAACAAGCGATCCAAACCAAGCACGCCTGGCAGCTGCTTTTATTGATTGGGGAATTCCAACTGCCCAGGCAATTGTGAATGTGCGTACTGGTGCACCAGGTATGACCATTTTTGCTTCTGGCGGTGTACGGGATGGGATTGATATTGCTAAATGTATTGCTCTTGGAGCCTCGCTTGGCGGAATGGCTGGACCATTCCTCAAAGCTGCCAACCTTTCTCTTGAGGCAACCGTTGATACTATTCGCTTGATCCAGAGGCAGATTCAGGTTGCAATGTTCGCTTCTGGAGCAGCCAATATTAACCAATTGAAGAAGACCCCGCTTGTCGAAGCCTAACCATTTTCCCCCTGAACAGAGTACTCAATGAATGAGCAAATTAATATCCCCGATATGCGGACCGCAATAGAGCAAGAGCTGCATCGTTCAATCGAATCTCAAAACGAACCTGAATTGGATCAATATTTCACCATGCTGGCCTACCACATGGGGTGGGAGGGCGAAGGAGCAGGTCCTGATGCGCAGGGAAAAAGAATTCGCCCATTATTAGTTTTATTAACCTGTGCTGCAGCTGGTGGAGAATGGCAGAATGCCTTACCTGCTGCGGCAGCGGTCGAATTGGTCCATAATTTTTCCCTGATCCATGATGATATTCAAGATAACAGTCCCCTGCGGCGGGGTCGGGAGACAGTTTGGAAACGTTGGGGGATAGCTCAAGCGATCAACACAGGTGATGCAATGTTAACCATTGCGCATCTCTCTCTGCTTCAAATGGAAAAAACCTCTTCTCCAGAGATTGCCAATCAAGCTGCTCATACCCTACAGCGCGCCTGTCTGCAGCTAACCAAGGGACAATACCTCGATTTGGCCTTTGAATCGCGAATTTCGCCCTCAATGGAGGCCTATTGGTTGATGGTGGGTGGCAAGACCGCTGCACTTTTAGGAGCCTGTACAGAATTGGGTGCTATTGCGGCAGTTTGCTCAGACGCGCGGCGCAAGGCATTTCGCGATTTCGGGTACCACCTTGGATTGGCGTTTCAAGCCCAAGATGACATCCTGGGCATTTGGGGAGATGCTGCTCTGACCGGAAAATCAAACGAAAGCGACTTAATTGCCGGAAAGAAATCATTGCCGGTTATCTACGGACTAAACCAGGATGGTCAGTTTAAAGCCAGATGGAATTTAGGATCCATCGTCCCAAGCGAAACAGAGTCCCTGGCTGAACAGCTGGAGAGTGAAGGAGCCTACCAGTACACCCAGGATTCTGCTACCCGGATGACAGAACAAGCTCTCCAAGCACTCGCCCTGGCAAAACCAGATGGGGAAGCTGGAGTTGCACTGAAGGATCTTACCAAACGCCTCTTGAACCGGGAAGCTTGAAATTCTTTAAACGAAATGGATAAATACCTGGTTCCCTAACAAACGCCCCCACGGAGTCAACCTGAGCTGGTCACCAATTTGCGGATCCCATTCCAACAAACCTGTATTAATTAATTGTACGATCTCATTTTTGAATATTTCTTCCAGATCAACACCGAAACGGGCATGGAAAGACCGTCTTGAAACTCCCTCCACGGTCAGTCGCAACCCCATCATCATAGTTTCCTTCATCTCTTCATCCCGATTAATTGCGATCCCATTTAGTGTCGCGGGGGTTCGAGGGAATGAAAGCGGTTCTTGATTGGAGTTCTCAATTGGGGAGGAGAATTTTCGGATATACTCCTGTGGATTGAGCTCGTTCGCAGTTCGTATCCCTCCAGAATAGCCATGCGCCCCTGCTCCAATTCCCAAATAAGGCAGATTACGCCAATACTGCAAATTGTGGTGGCAAACCAGCAAATCCCCGCTAGGATCCCGCCTGGCCCAATTTGAAATCTCGTATTGTTCAAATCCTTGAAGATCTAATATATCAGCAGCCCAATCATACATATCTGCAGATAAATCTGCATCCGGCTCGGACAATAAGCCTTTGGTAACCCAATTCCCCAGCGGGGTTCCTCTTTCAGCTGTGAGCGCATACAATGAGAAGTGATCTGGATCTAATGAAACCCCAAGATCGAGGGTCCTTTGCCAGCTCGCCAAATTCTGGTTAGGGATACCAAAGATTAGGTCTAGGTTTAAGTTTTCAAAACCAGCCTTTCTAATCAAAGCGACTGCCATTGCCACCTGCTCGAATTGATGTTGGCGCTCTAATAACAATAAATCTTCCGGATTCGCAGATTGCATTCCCAAACTGATGCGGTTTATCCCCAACTCGCGCAAAGATTTCAAATACTCATAAGATAGCCTGCCTGGATTGGCTTCCAGCGTTATTTCAAGCCCTTCGGGGAGATCAAACTCTAATTGCAATGTATCAAATATACGGCTAAACTCTTTTCTGGGGAGCATTGAGGGAGTACCTCCGCCGAAAAAGATAGTACGAATGGGGATTCTCTGGGTGCAGCTGCGTGCAATGAATCGAATTTCCTGACACAACGCCTGCACATAATCTGGAATGATGGCATCCATTCCGGAATAGGTATTGAAATCACAATAACTACAACGGTGATGACAGAATGGGATATGCAAATAGAGACTATGAGCCTGCATCTGCGCCGCAGTATACCATGCTCGCCTTCGTAATCCACCAAAACCTGATTGGCAGCTCGTATTAGCAAGTTTAGAGTTTAATTAGGCAATGAGAAAAATTACACTAGAGGGATAAAAGGCTGGTATAATCCCCGCTGCCAGTGGTACTTGGCAAAAATATACGCCTATGACATCTGAAATCCCTTCAAAACCTACAAAACTATGTCCTACTTGTGGTACTCGAGTGAGCGAGGATGCCAGTCGCTGCCTGGTATGCGGCAGTGATTTATCCGGGACTGAGAAATCCGAAGGTAAAACCAAGGCAGTCCAGGGCAGCCGTATGCCTCAAATCACATTGAGCCTACCAATCGCTTTGATTTTACTGGCTTTGTTTCTTGGAATCGGCGCAGTCTTGGTCTATTTTGCTCTCCAGGAAACCGGACGCGTGGTCGAACCTACAGTGACGCCTACGGCCACATCCACTGTGACAATGACCATCACCCCCACTCCTGCCACACCCATACCAACCGATATTCCGCTACCAACTCCCACACCAGCAACGTATACTGTCGCAGCAGGAGATACCTGTGCCGGGATTGCATTTGCTTTTGGTGTTTCAATCCAGAGCATCGTCTTGTTGAACAATTTACCGGCTGATTGCAATACACTTGTTGAAGGTCAGCAGCTCCTGATTCCACAGCCAACACCGACACCTACCTCGCTTCCCACAGCCACACTCAGTGCTGCCGATGCGACTGAGCAAGCCTGCGAGAAGGTCAATTATGAAGTGCAGGAAAATGATACCCTCAGCAGTATCTCCAACAGCTACAATGTACCCATGGCAGTTATCCAAGAATATAATGGGTTATCTTCCGAAACTGTATTTTCTGGTATGAATTTAATCATCCCACTATGTGAACGTTTCCCCACCCCAGGACCTACGCCCACTGCAACCCTGCCGCCTCCATACAATGGTCCCAGCTTGCTGCTGCCACCAGATGGGGCTCGCTTCAACCAATCAGGAGACACGGTGACCCTGCAATGGGCCTCCATTGGAACCTTACTCGAAAATGAGGCTTACGAAATTACGATCGTTGATTTCACAGATGGAGACAGCAGGAGACTTGTTGATTATGTTACCGATACAAAATTCATTATACCGGCAACTTTCCGCTCAGCTGATAACATACCCCATCTCTATCGCTGGTGGGTAATGACCACCCGTCAAGCAGGTACAGATGAGGATGGCAATCCGATTTGGGATTCGGCCGGTTTGGCCAGCGACAGGCGAGTCTTCATGTGGTCAGGTAGTTTATCCCCCGCGGCAACGCCAACGCCGTAATTGATTAAATTCAATTTTTCATAGTTATTAATGAGAAACAGGTGCTCACCAATTACGGTGAGCACCTGTCATTTAAGCAATCGTGGTTCCGATCAAGCAGATGCTTTCGCTTTTTGGGCAATATCCTCTAACATAGCGGTGGTGAGAGATTTAGGACGCTCAAGAGGTTGACCCAATGCCCGGGACCAAATCGCATTGGCAGAAACCCCCAGGGCACGCCCAACTCCAAACATGACTGTATAAAATTCGAATTCCTTGATCCCGTAATGGTGTTGCAAAGTTCCGCTGATTGCATCCATATTCGGGGCTGGATTCTTCGCCTTTCCTTGCTCAACTAAGACCTTGGGTACAACCTCAAAAACCAGGCGAGCGATCTGGAAAATCTCATCCTCAGGCAAATTCTCGAGAGCGTAATCAAATTGTGCAGTGAAGCGAGGATCTGGTTTCCTTAAAACCGCATGGCCATAACCGGGGATTACCTGACCGCTGTTGAGTTTCTCCCAGGCGTAATTATATAGTTGTTCCTTGGTGGGAACACCATTAAATTCCAGGTGGATACCCAACAGCCAGCGCAGCGCTTCTTGATTGGCCAAACCGTGCAGCGGACCCGCAAGGCTATTAAGGCCCGCAGATAGGGCGAAATAGATGTCGGACAAGGTTGAGGCCGCGAGATGTGTGGCATGAGCACTGGCATTACCGCTCTCATGGTCTGAATGCAAAATTAGGTAGAGCCGGGCTAAATCTACATATTCCTTGGATGAATTACCCACCATATACGCGAAGTTCGCACCCCAATCCAGATCGTTTCTGGGTCCTGTGAACTCACCACTCTTATATTTCATGCTGTATATATATGCTGCGATGGAGGGCAATTTAGCGGTTAAATTTAAACTGTCTTCCAACATCGGCTGCCAATATTCATCGCGAGTGATACCTTCCTGATATTTTTGGGCAAAGACTGATTCGTGTTGTAAAGCCAAAATTGCAGTCGAGAAGAGCATCATGGGATGTGAATCACGCGGCATGGATTTCATGACATTAAACACAAAATCTGGAATTTCAGCGCGCGCTTTCCACTCAGCCTCAACATCTAATGCTTGTTCTTCCGTGGGTACTTTCCCGATCAGGAGCAAATAGTATAATCCACCAACATAGGGCATCTTGCTATCTGGTGGTTTCGGTAATAACTCTAGAACTTCAGGAATAGTGTAACCCCGAAAACGGATCCCTTCACTTGGATCAACATAAGAGATATCAGTAACTAATCCCTTGACATTGCGCATCCCACCATAGATCTGCCCGATGGATACCTGATCAACGATCACTTCTCCGCTTTCATTGACCAACTTGGCAACCCGTTCCCGCCAAGCAGGCAGCTCAGCGGAAAAATCAGCTTTCAGTCCCATAATTATTCTCCCAATTGTTTCTTAACTTAATATCTTAGAATTCCACCAATGATTTAAGCGCTGCGATGGTTTGGCTGACCGCATCAGCAGAATTGTTCAAAGCTGCCTGTTCTTGATCATTAAGGTGGTATTCAACGATCTTCACCATGCCCTCACGACCCAGTTGAACTGGCACACCAAAGAATATATCATGCAAACCATATTCACCTCGCATGTATGCCGCGGCAGGGACAATCAGGTTTTTATCTTTCAATATTGATTCAACCATCTGGGCAACTGCAGCTCCAGGAGCATAAAACGCACTGCCTGTCTTTAGTAAGCTGACGATCTCACCACCGCCCTTCCGAGTTCGTTCGACAATCGCATCCAATTTGTCTGCGGGAAGCAGTTCATTCAATGGTACTCCAGCAACGTTGGAATGCCGCACAAGCGGAACCATGTCGTCACCGTGACCTCCCAAAACATAGCAATTGATATTCTCAACGCTGACTCCCAATTCCATTGCTACAAAAGCACGCATACGCGCTGAATCCAGGATTCCTGCTTGCCCGATCACACGTTCTGGGGGTAAATCACCAACTTTCATGGCTAAATAGGTCATGGTGTCCAATGGATTGGTTAGAACGATGAGAATCGCTTCCGGTGAGTATTTAAGCGATTCTTGGGTTGCATTACGGACAATCTCCGCATTGGCAGATAATAAGTCATCCCGGCTCATGCCGGGTTTTCGAGGCAATCCAGCAGTAATGACCACAATATCCGAACCTGCGGTTGCTTCAAAAGTGTTGCTGCCTGTGATTTTTACATCAATACCAATGACCGGTAAAGATTCCTGCAGATCAAGTGCTTTGCCCTGGGGCATGCCCTCGACAATGTCCACTAGTACCAAATCAGCGAATTCGCGCTCCGCTAACCAGTGAGCGGTTGTGGCTCCGGTCATGCCGGCACCAATGATCGAGACCTTGTTGTTCATCTTCACACTCCCTTTTAAATATAACTGACCCCCAGATGGAATCACACCTGGAGGAAAATTTTCTTATTATTCCGGTAAAGGATTCTCACCCAAGAAATGATTCGCCTGAATGGCTGCCGCAGCACCCATTCCGGCGGAGGTAATCACCTGGCGGAAATGAGGATCAGCCACCTCGCCTGCTGCGTATACTCCGGGCACATTCGTCTGCATCCGGTCATCTGCAATCAAGTAGCCATTCTGGTCCATTTCAAGCTGGCCTGTAAACAGGCTTGTATTCGGGGTATGTCCAATAAAAACAAAAACACCATCTATGTCTTGTTCTCGCTGTTCTCCGGTTTTCGTGTCCTGGAGTTTAACGCTCTGAACAGCGCCATTTCCTGAGATTTCCTCCACCACTGTGTTCCAGGCAAAATTGATTTTTGGATTGGCATTCGCTCTCTCGGTCAGAAGCGCACCTGCCCGTAATTCATCTCGCCGGTGAACAATGGTCACTTTTTCAGCGTAGCGGGTCAAGAAAAGACTTTCCTCTACTGCGCTGTCCCCACCGCCAACCACCATAACTTCCTTGTCTTTAAAGAACCATCCATCGCAGGTAGCACAATATGAAACACCACGACCCGTTAATTCGATCTCTCCTGGCACGTTCAGGTGCACTGCACTTGCTCCCGTCGTGATGATGAGCGACTCAGCTAAATAGTGTTTACCGTTCTGGGTAACAACTTTAAATGGACGTTCAGACAGATCTACATCGGCTGCCAGATCAAATTCTAACCTAGCACCGAAGCGTTGGGCTTGTTTCTGGAACAACTCAACCAGCTCCATCCCACCTATACCTTCCGGGAAGCCCGGATAGTTCTCCACTGCATAGGTCAATGAAACTTGACCGCCCAATTCCATGCCTGTTAAGACCAAAGGTTCCAGATCAGCCCGGGCTGCATACAAAGCTGCAGATAAACCCGCTGGCCCGGAACCGATGATCAACACCCTAACAGATTCTTCTTGATCATCTCCTGGGGAAGCCGGGTGAGGTGCTGCGCTGCTTAAATTAAGATCCATAACATCTCCAATGGTTTCGTAATTTTGATATTATATCCGCTGGTTCATTTACCTGATAGCGCGACTACGATGGTGATCTTCAACAATCACCACGAAATACATTAATCTGATGCGGTTAACAACAATAAAATTACATTAATATATCGTAGAAACTTTCAGGATCTAATCAGACTGATCATTGGGGACATATTCCAACCATTGCTCGGACCGTTTGCCTCGCCCGTGAACGGTATCCAAATATCTTTCCAGCAGAGATCTCATCACTTTCCCA
>DATKXE010000477.1:0-3055 GCA_035529195.1 Anaerolineales bacterium | reverse complement strand
TGATTATTTCACGCCTGTTCCAAATAAAAGGAGAACTCGAGTCCGCTGCGCAAGAGATCCAAAAAGTGGTTGATTTGATGCAGGTTGAAGCGCCAGCCGCAGTTCGGGAGGAAGTACTTTCCCAACAAGTTCGCATATCTCTCGCCCTGGGCAACCCGGCAGAAGCAGAGAGAATACTCAAGAATGAGGGTTTTTCCTTCCAGGATATATTTTCTTTCCCTGATTTAGCGACCTTCTTAGACAGGAACCGCTCCCGTGGAGTGCTGTATTTGAGTGCTTTACGCCTCCTGCTGTACCAGGCCAAGGCAATGCATGACATGGAGAGTTTGAAAACTGGGATCGAGCTGGCAGATCATCTGATCGATGGAGCGCTCCAGCACAAATACATCCCCTTTGCGCTCGAGGCACTGATACTGCGCGCTCAAATGCATGCTGAACTGGCAGACATTAAGACCAGCAAGGATGATTACATGCAAGCATTACAGATGGGGGAACCAGAAGGATTCATCAGCATCTTTGTTGAAGGCGGTGGACAGGTTGCTGAGGCCTTGGAAACTTTGCTGGCAGAAAACCAGTTGGGCACGATCCAGCCGTATTACGTTCAGGAAATCTTGGGGGCATTTGAAAGCTCCCGGCACACCAAAGGTACCGCAGATGATTTGACTGCTCAAATCGAGCCATTAACCGATCGTGAAATGGATGTCCTGCGCTTGATGGCTAAAGGATTGAAGTATGAAGAAATAGCTAACCAGCTGTATATTTCCCTCAACACTGTGCGCTCTCATGTTAAATCAATTTACGGCAAGTTGGGGGTAAACAACCGCACGAAAGCCATTGATATGGCTCACCAGCTGCACTTACTGTAAACTCTTACTCGCAAACAAAATCACATCTTTTTCATCGCGCGGATCACACGAATATGTGATCCGCGTTGCTTCATTAATGGCTAAGATATTCTTACAAGTCCCGATTAAATGAAAGATATCTTTAACTACCTGATTGATGTATGTGGACAAGTGGATGAAAACGAGCTTAATGCAAATAGCCCGTTGTATATCTACAAGATTCCAATGGACATGACCGTTACGAGGCTTGCTATCCATACCGACCAGTCGGGTTTAATCGGGCTGATGAGACACCTGCATGGACGCGGATTCGTCATCTTATCTGTTTCCCGCCAGTGAAAACCCAATTTAATACACAAGATTGGGTCGATACTCAGAAAATAGTAATTTATAAACCGGTCAGTAAAAGGAAATAGGAGAATAATAATATGTCAAAATTGATGATCAACCAGATTCCAGCTTCAGCTGCTGAAGATACTCAATGGAAAGACCTCTTCAGTATCGCTGGTGTATCTACTTTGATTATGGTAGCCCTGATTCCGCTCCAAATCATCGTCTATATCACCTGGCAGATTCCAGAATCGGCGATCGAAAGCTTTACCCTGTTTCAGGACAATAAGCTTTATGGTCTCCTGGCTCTTGAGCTTCCTTACTTGGTCAGCAACGTGCTCAGTATTCCGCTCTATCTAGCCCTCTTTATCGCTCTCAGAAGAGTCAATCAATCTGTCATGGCGATCGCAACAGTACTTGGGCTGATCGCGATCGCCATCATATTCAGCGCCAGACCGACATTCGATATGCTCTACTTGAGCGATCAGTTCGCAGCCACAACCACACAGGCACAGAGAGCATTATTATTGGCCGCAGGGGAGGCAAAACTGGCTTTAATATATGGTACTGCGCAGCAAACGCATTACGTCCTGGGGTCATTAGCCCTTTTATTCATCTCAATTATCATGTTGCAGAGCAACCTGTTCAGCAAAACAACTGCATATATGGGTATTATTGCCAACCTGTTGGTGTTCGGACTTTATGTACCGGTAATTGGTATTTACCTGTCTATCTTCTCCGTATTTCCATTCTTGACCTTGTGGTTGATACTGACTGCCCTGCAGTTCTTAAAACTTGGTCGCTCAAAAGGAAGGGTGATTATCACAGCAGGTGATGTTTTACCGGAGACAAGTTTAATCCAGGAGACGAGGGTTTAATAATGACTACCCAATCGAGAATCAGCCGGCGCGGTTTTCTCAAATTAAGCTGCCTGACCGCAGCAGCTGCAGGCAGCGCTGTGTGCGGTGTGACATTAGCTGCCCCTGCCCTACCCCCGATCGAACTGCAATCCATCACAAATGAAGGTGTGAACATGAAAAAACGTGTTTTAGTTACCTATGCTACTTATGCTGGTTCTACTATCGATGTGGCTGTTGCAATCAGCGAAAAGCTCACTGCCCAAGGTTTATCCGTTGATGTCAAGCCGGTCAATGAAAACCCACAAATCGATAACTACCAGGCTGTCCTGATCGGCAGTGCTGTCCAGCATGCCAATTGGTTACCCGAGGCAGTTGATTTCGTCACAGCCCAGCAAGATGCCCTCAACCGACTACCGGTGGCGTTGTTCTGCGTTCACATCCAGAACCAGGGGGATGATGATTCCAGCCGGCAGAATCGCAGATCCTATCTTAACCAGGTCCGCCCTTTGCTCAATCCAGTAGCTGAAGGTTTTTTCGCAGGTAAATTCGACCGGCGTGGCGCCGCGCTGCTCCTCCCAGGATGGCTGGCTCCACTCGTGCCTCCCCTGGATTTCCGCAATTGGGTAAAGATCCGCGCCTGGGCAGACAAAATCTCCCCACGTTTGCTTCAGTCATAAAAGGGATGGAAAATTTTTATGCTGATGATCATAAATTCCGCAAATGTTTTTCTGTGATCACTGGACAAGTTTTTTTTTCGAATATTAGTAGAAGTACATGTCGCAAACTTCGGTAAATCCGATTGCCGATACCGAACCTGCGGATTCCCACTGGATGAGATTATCAAAGATTGGGAGCGTGGCAGGTTTTCTCCAGCTAATGTGTGTCTTGACCACAATTGTGATCGGTTCCACTGCGGGATCATCTTTGGTTGGCTGTATTGGAAGCTGGGTATCGAATGCGCCATTCTGGCCCATTTCGCCATCGATGCGGTCGCATCAGGTATCGTAGTCCCCGCTTATT
>DATKXE010000476.1:0-3365 GCA_035529195.1 Anaerolineales bacterium | reverse complement strand
AAAATAACCCCGGATCTGCGATTCCGGGGATGATGGGACACACGGTGGCAGAATCGGAATTATTTACAATATGGGTTTAATCAGTAAGTTCCCAACGGAGGGTAGGCGTATGAAGAAAATGCTCTTCCTGCTAACAATCGGGCTGCTGTTTGCTTTCTTAGCTGCCTGCGGTGCGGCCGAGACACCCACGGAGGAACCCACCCCGGTTCCCCCAACGCCAGAAGAGGTGCTTCAAACGACTTCACTGGAGAGCATCCTCGATATCACCTGGCAGTGGATGGACCTGGTCGAGACCGATCCAGCCAGCCAGTCAATCGTCCCCGATCCTGAGAACTACACGCTTATCTTCCGCGCGGATGGAACCACGGAGATAAAAGCGGACTGCAACCAGGTCCTTGGGTCCTACACCCAACAGGGCAGCGCGCTGATCATCACTATGGGTCCATCTACGCTGGCAGCCTGTGGAGAAGATTCTCTAGATCAGCAGTACCTGGCTTCCCTGGATCAGGTAAATACCTTTGGGATGCTGGCCGGAGACCTAAAACTGGCTGGAGAATCCTTCACCATGGGATTCGATGATGGCGGTTCAGCGGAGGTTGAACTCGTTAACCCTGATGACCTGCAAAACAAGCTGTGGGCCTGGGAGCGGCACTTCATTCCTGAGACCAACCTTGAAGAACGGATCGCGGATCCGTCCAGCTACACGCTTACTTTCAACGCGGATGAGACCTATGCTTTTAAAGCAGATTGCAACCTGGGCAGCGGCAATTATACAGCAACCGAGAAAGGTCAAATTCAATTTGAAGCCGGTCCACTGACCCTGGCTGAGTGCGGTCCGGATTCTCGCTACCAGGATATGCTCACCATGCTGAGTACGGTGCAGGAGTACAGCTTTGAAGAAAATGGGGAGGTACTGGTCCTGAGTCAACCAGGTGGTGGTCCCATGGATTACTTCAGAGTCACGGAGCCCGAGACAGTCAGTGCCTGCCCGGTGGTTGATCCCGCCTACATCCGGCTGGATACCCAGGGACTGCCATATTTCTGGCAGGCGAATACTGTGCCCGGCACACCTTACGACAACAGCCTGCCTCCAGGAGCGATCGGCCTACCCCCTCATATCCAGGTGAATTTTGGTGTCGTCAATCCCCAAGACCGGTTGCCCGGCGATCCGATCATTTATATCATCCCGGTCGATGAGTATGTGCAGTTATGGGAGCAGGAGGGTGATGACAGCGTAACCCGGCGCATCGAGCAGCTGCAGGAGATGCTGAGCGAGCAGCCCGAGCCCTTCCCCACCTCCGGGCTGCCAGTCCTGCCATTCGAAGAGGTGACGGGAGTCAATGATCTAGCTGTACAGGGTGAATACCTTGATTTCGACTGGTTCAGCGGTGTGCGCTTCGTGGGACGCTTTTCACAAGACCCAAATCCAGTGATCAACGAAAACCTGTTCTATATATTCCAGGGATTCAATGAAGACAGCAGCTGCTTGATCAGCTTCTTCTACCCAGTTAGAACCGATCTGCTACCGGACACAGCAGAAGATGTATCCGCAGATGAGCTGGAGAGTGTGGATAGCGATCCAAGCGCATATCTCGACGGGAAAATTGAAGCTCTCAACAATTTAATTGCTTCCGATTGGGACCCGGACCTGAACACCCTGGATGCGGTTATCGGTTCTCTGGCCTATGTTCCTCCCGCACAGGCGGGCACCAGCTTAACCGGTGTGCTATGGGGCTGGACAGAACTGACCGAAACGCAGCCCGCCTCCCAATCCATCATCCCTGATCCGGAGAACTACACCCTGGTATTCCAACCAGATAACGGGCTGCAGATATTAGCTGATTGCAACTCTGGTTTTGGCACCTATACGATCGACGGGGAGCAGATGAGCATCGAGATCGGTGTATTAACAACCGCCATCTGCGGCGCCGACTCGCTCTCTTCGCTCTTCCTGGACATGCTCGGCAGGGTAGATTCTTACGAGTTGAGCCAGGAGGAACTGGTGCTGAACCTGGCAGAAGTGGTTGGAACGATGCGCTTCACCAACCTGGGTCCAGGATTCAGCATTCCAGGATCGGGGGAAGGTGTCCCAACCGCGGTAGCGATCGAACCGATCAACGTGCGCAGTGGACCAGGCAGCCAGTACAGCAGCTATGGGGTTGTCTCCATTGGTACTTCTGGTGAGGTGATCGGTATCAGCGAAGATGGCGAATGGTGGGTAGTAAAAGTCTCGATTGAGTACGCGCCGGATGGAAGAGGCTGGGTGAAAGATGAATTTGTGGAAGTCACCAATGCCGAGCACATGCCCGTGATTCCAACCCCACCTCTGGGTGACGTAGAATTCCCACCACCGGATGCTGGTGCTCCCACCGCCACCGTACTCCAGTCCGTAAATGTGCGTGGTGGTCCCAGCACGGATTATCCCAGCTTCGGAATCGCACCTGCTGGAGCCATCGCTCCAGTGGTTGGAATCAGTGAAGATGGTCTCTGGTGGGTGGTTAAGATCCCTGTTGATCTATCCCCTGAGGGACAGGGCTGGGTCAGTGCTGATTTTGTGGAGGTCATCGGCGGAGAGGATGCACCCGTGATCCCCAATCCCCCAGCACCATAAAAGTTAGCTGCAATTTGATGCCTAAAATGGATGCTGCATAACTTGGGAATTATAACCAAGCCTTTTAAAATTAAGCTACTTGTCATCCGAAGAAAAATACAGGAGATAATCCTTAATGCTACGAGAGCTGATCGCCAGTACCGCGGGTGGAGAAACGATTTTAGATTGGATTGAGTTAGCCGCTTTGGCGATTGAACTGATCGCCGTGGCGATCATCCTTGGGGCCTTCGTTTATTCACTGGCTCGTTATCTGATCAATTCAATTTTCGAGCCTGAGCAGGGAGATCAATACCAACAGCTCAAAGTCCGCCTGGGCAAAGCCTTGCTGCTGGGTTTGGAGATCCTGGTGGCCGCGGATATCATCCGCACGATTGCTTTAGAAGCCACCCTGCAGAGCGTGGTAGTCCTAGGCCTGCTGGTGCTGATCCGTACTTTCTTGAGCTGGGCATTGATAGTCGAGATTGAAGGCCGCTGGCCCTGGCAGGCGAAGCGGGATGATCAAGATAGCATGTGATCTTATATCACAGTGGGAGAGCTGTACACTCTGAGCCTTCACGACCGATTTCCAGGTTGATTTTGATTTCCGCCAGTCCCCATTTGATACCCGGGAATTTTTTATCCGCGAGTTTGTTGAGCAGTAGGTGCTCGGGATCAAACACCTAGTGTCAATTTCCACACAAGGTTGGTCAACCTTTTCAGAAATGGCATTAAATCCGCAGTTGACCAAATAGAATTGATCCCGCTTGTTGCAGAA
>DATKXE010000475.1:0-6083 GCA_035529195.1 Anaerolineales bacterium | reverse complement strand
GCGTGCATCAATTTTTATTGAGAATGGATCAGCCTCTTTTTGGATAGCATCCTGGCGAATGATTTTTCTACCGCTTCCAGGGAATTGAAACATCATCTTGATATATTTCGACCAGAAAATATCAAAAACAAGATCAAACTGTCTTAATTTTGAAACATCGTGAAGCAAGAATGCCCGTGAAGTGTTGTAGAAATCTTCACGGGAAGATAAATCAATCTCAAAGAGACCTTCTGCTAAACCATAGATCTGCTGGCTGCTGATAGGGATATTCAACTGGCGAAGTAATCGACCAAAGTGTAATAAGTTTGCTAATAGATGACCCCCTTCTTTCACGGTTTGATCAGTGTTTTGGTAATTCATCAAGTTGTTGCGAGGCTAAGAGCTCTTTCACCCGCAAGACATCGTCCTGGTATTTAAGCACGACTCCCAAAGTAGCATTGATGGTTTCTTCATCCAAGGTATTCTGACCCATTGTTTGAATTGCGCGTCCCCAATCCAGTGTCTCTGCTATTCCAGGTGCCTTGAATAACTCGGCTTCACGCAACTGTTGAATCTTAGTAATAATTTGATGGGTTAATTGCTGATCTAATCCAGGTACTTTCATTTGCAGGATTTGGTACTCAGTTTCAAAATTGGGATAATCAATCCACTGATAAAGACAGCGCCTTTTTAGTGCATCGTGTACTTCACGAGTTCGATTTGATGTAATGATAATCACAGGGGGTTGTTTTGATTTTATTGTACCGATCTCCGGAATGGTAATCTGGTAGTCAGACAACATTTCCAATAGAAAGCTTTCAAACTCTTCATCCGCCCGATCGATCTCATCAATCAGAAGAACAGGCACATGATCGTCTTGAGCCTCGATAGCTTGAAGCAGTGGTCTGGAAAGTAAAAACTTCCGGCTGTACATGACGTTTTCCATATCCGCCCTGGAAGTCTGGCTCGCTTCAAGCAGCCTTAAGTATAAAATCTGCCGAGGATAATCCCATTCATACACCGCATTATTGACATCTAATCCTTCATAACATTGCAGGCGAATAAGAGGAACTCCCATCATCGAAGCAAGCACCTTTGCTACCTCGGTTTTGCCAACACCCGCTTCTCCTTCAAGAAATAATGGTTTCTTAAGTCTGAGAGACAGGTAAATAATTGTCGCTAAATCACGATAAGCAACATATTGATGTTCTAATAATGCTTCTTGAATTGATTCAATGCTTTCGAACATAATCACTCAATCCACTTTGTTCCTTACCTGTACAATTTCAGCCATTATGCTGACTGCGATCTCATTGGATGAGCGACCACCTAAGTCCAATCCGATGGGTGCGTGTAATCGAGATAATTGCTCTTCCGTTATTCCTGCCTCTCGCAATCGTTCTAATCTTTTCTGGTTTGTCCGCCGACTTCCCAGCGCGCCGACGTAGCTTGCTTGACTTCTCAATGCGTAGATTAATGCTGGATCATCTAATTTTGGATCGTGGGTTAAGATAACAATATATGCGGAGTTATCAAGTTTCAATTCTTGTAATGCATCATCAGGCCATTTTTGAACGAGCTGACCAACATGGGGAAATCGTTCGCGGGAGGCGAAAGCCTCCCTGGGATCGATCAAGATAGTATCAAATCCGATCGTATTGCCAATCGTGATCAATGGCACAGATAGGTGCACCGCACCAATGATGATCAATTTTGGAGGTAAAGGGTATGCTTCTACAAATAGGGTCGCACCTTCTTGAAGTTTAATCGTGCTGCTTTTCCCTTGATCAAGTAATTTAAATGCTTCATCAAGAAATGCTTTCCCCTCCTCAGGCCAATCCAAATCTCCTATCTGCTTCCCACCAGGCTCAACAAGAAGTTTTTTATTTGTTTTTTCTTTTGATCCATCCAAGTAAGTAATGGTTATGAAAGGTACACCGTTGGTCAGGTTTTCTTTCAAAGTGTCATAAATGCTGTCTATTGAAAATCCTGGTTCGATAAAAACTTTTATTTTCCCGCCGCAAGCTAACCCAACATCCCAGGCAGTTTCATCAGCAACTCCAAATTCAATCAGACTGGGATTCCCAGTGTTTATCACAGTTGCTGACTCTTCAATTACAGCTCCTTCAACACATCCAGCGCTGACTGAGCCAGCAATTCCGCCAGAACGAGTAGTCACCATTTTGGATCCAACCGGTCTCGGAGCAGAACCCCAGGTTTCTACGACTGTTGTGATCGCTATATTTTCTTTATTCCGGCGCCACAAATCTAATTGTACAAAAATATCATCCATAAGCCATTACCCGTAAAAACTATACACACATTACCAATACTGATCAAAAATGGGGGTAGCCCTTTGAGCTACCCCCATTACCACCATAATTTTACTCTATAATGATTTTTTCTTCTGTTAATAGATGCACTCTCGAAGCACAATTTGAGGCAGCGTCTTCAGCAGCATCTTTGCCTTCCGGTGTGCCAAAAGCAGCTATGCGTGCATCATTGTCATCAAACCAAAACTCGGACACAGCATGGTAAGGCAATTCGGGATTATCTTCGAGTACCACGCTCATCCTGTAATGACGAATCCCGGGAAGTTGCTTCCCCTTTTCTGGATGTTCGTTTAGTGCCCAATTTCGGAATTTATCTAGAGAAACATCATCCTTCTTGCGTAGTAATGAGACAACTTTCAACATTTATTATCTCCTATCACTTCAATTATTAATGGCTAACAGGGTTTGTTGTCACTAACTCGGTGTTTGTTTGTTTTTTTTACTTATTAGGCTCTATGGTCCTGCATTCCCATTATCTTCCAAGGCTCTTAATACTTTTTCTGGTGTAATGGGGATTTCAGTTATCCGTACTCCGATTGCATCGGTTATCGCATTCGCAATCGCGGGTATTGGAGAATTTGCAGTCATTTCGCCAAGGCCTTTAACGCCATACGGACCATTCACCGAGGGATATTCAAGTACCACACATTCAATCTCGGGTAGCTCCGCCGGACCGGGAAGGACGTATTCGCTAAATCCTGCCGGTATGTGATCAACTTCTGGGTAATATGGATGGATAGATTCATAGAGCGCATGAGCCATCCCCATCACCGAGCCTCCTCGGATCTGACCTTCAACCAGAGCAGGATTGACTTGGCGACCAATTTCGTATGCACTCTTCAAACTGAGAACTGCAACTTCTCCTGTTTCAGTGTCGACTTCAACCTCAGCAATTGTACAGGCATGAGCCTCTGTCGAATCAGGATCCATTTTCCCAGTCTCCGGATCGACATCACTTTTCGGTTTCATGTACATGCCCCGACCTGCAATGGCCCGCCCATACTTGAAATGAGCAGCTAGAGCCAGATCGACAATATTTATTGAACGGTCTGGTGAACCCTTGACTCGAATATTTCCTTCACCATCCGTCTCGAGATCATCTGGACTGATTTCCAGTTCATCAGCAGCAATTTCAAGCATAATTTTTCGGGCTTCCTCAGCTGCTTGAATAACCGCATTTCCAACTCGGTGAGTAGCACGGCTGGCAAAAGTCCCCATACAGTGTGGACCCGTATCCGTATCTGCAGTGTCAATGAGCACATTTTCAAACGGAACACCCAAAACTTCTGCTCCAATCTGGGCAATAACTGTTTTCAATCCTTGACCTAAATCTGAGGAGGATAAAGAAATCACAAAATTCCCAGTCGTTGTTGAGTGAATTAATGCCTGGGAAGGATCTCCACCAAGATTCATTCCAGTTGGGTAATTGACCGCTGCAATTCCAACACCTTTTAGTTTTGCCATCTCAATCCTCCTTCCCATTACTGGATTTCATTTGCTTGCATCCTTCCGGTAATTCATGTCCTACAAGCTCTGCGGCTGCTTGCATCACCTCAATCAGCGTAGCATCTTCAACAACTTTCTGGTGAGGTTTCATATCACCATCGCGGTATGCATTGAGAAATCGTATCTCCCAGGGGTCCATTTCAACTACTTTGGCGATTTTATCCATCTGCATTTCCACCGCGAAAGAAGCAGGAGTGACACCGAAACCACGCATAGCGCTCCCGGGTTGGCGGTTTGTATATACGCAATGAGCATCTATCCATACATTTGGAATACGATATGGTCCGGCAATGTTGGCAGCATGCTTGGTGACAGCATATGGGGTATGGCGATTGTAAGCTCCAGCATCTGCATATGTGGTCACTTTTCGAGCAATGATCCTGCCATCTTTGGTGACACCGTCTTTAAAATACATCCTCCATGCACCTCTAGATGACGAAGCCTGCATCTCTTCCTGGCGTGAAAACACATACTTTATAGGACGATTGGTTTTCATCGCCGCCAATGCAGCGATCGGTTCCACGATCACATCAACTTTTCCACCAAATCCTCCTCCGACAGTGCCACCCACCAGATGCAGCTTTTGAAATGGTACTTGAAGGATCAAGGCAGCATTATCAAGCGTGAAGAACAGGGCTTGGGTATTTGAATAGATTGTTATTCGCCCATCCGCTTCTGGTTTTGCTACGCAGCCCGTCGTCTCGGACGGAGCATGTTCGATTGGAGACGTCTGATATCGATCTTCAATGATATAGTCCGCTTCACTGAATCCTTTTTCTACATCGCCAAATCTAACGCGACGGCAGTGATGACCTTCATATACAAAGTAATTGGTTCCCCATTCCTTAAGAATGGGGGCTTCAGGTTTCAGAGCCTCCTCAACATCAAATACTGCAGGGAGTTCCTCTAAATTTAATCTAACCTTTGAAACTGCCTCCATTGCAGCCTCTTCAGTTTCAGCAATGATTGCTGCAATTGGTTCTCCTATATAACGTACCTTATCTTCGGCAAGTACATATTCTTCATCAGGTCCTACACCGATTAGTGTCAAAATTGTGTAGATGTTCTTAGGTACATCTCTATAGGTTAATGCACGCACAAAACCCTGCACTTTCTCAGATTCTGAGAAATCTAAATCCACAATGTTCGCATGCGGCACAGGACTTCTGACCATCTTCAAGTAGAGCATGTCTGGAAAGCTTATATCATTGACAAAAACCGTTTTTCCAGTCACATGCCCCATTCCATCCCTACGCGGAACAGATTTTCCGACAACATTCAATGGCTGTTCTGACATCGGCAACCTCCTATTCTGCTATACCAGCAACATTCAATCGCCGAGCAGACTCTTCCACCGCTCGGATGATAGGCTCATAACCTGTACACCGACAGAAATTACCAGCTAGCGCATCAACAATATCTTCTCGGCTTGGATTCGGATTATGATCTAACAAAGCTTTCGAAATCATGATCATTCCCGGAGTACAATAACCGCACTGAACAGCAAAGGTTTCAAAGAAGGTTTCCTGAATCGGGTGCAAATCCCCATTTTCCATCACACCCTCAAGGGTTTGAATTTCTTTGCCCGCGACATCCTCAACTGGCAACAAGCAGGACATCATTGGTTCGCCGTCAACCAAAACCGTACAGCTCCCGCAGGAACCCTGTTTACAACCAGATTTTGTGGCTGTGTAATGCAATTCATCTCTGAGCAGGTTCTGCAGAGTGGTTAGCGGTCGAACCATGACATCAATATTTCTGCCATTCAAAGTAAAGTTTACAATTCTTACAGACATATGCTCCTCCTATATGCCGAATTTTTCCAGTGTTCGTCCAACAATCACTGGAACCATTTTGCGGCGGTACCATTCACTGGCAATCGGATCTGTGAATGGGGTACATTCTCCAGCAGCGAGCTCTGCAGTCTTTAGAATGACCTGCTCATTCAACGATTTCCCAACCAGGAATTCTTCAGCTTTCTCTGCTCGGAATGGGTAGGGTCCTACTGCATTCAAAGCGAACCTGGCTGAGGCTATTACTCCAGCATCAAATTCCAAATTGACCGCAACCGTGACGATCGATGGGGTATTTGCATGTCTGCGGCCGTATTTTGTATAAGCAGTTTTACCTTTGGGTATTGGAATACGGATTTCGCTCAGAATCTCGCCTGGGTGCAAGTCATTAGTCATAAACCCGGTATAGAAATCCTTGATTGTAATAGTTCTGGCTCTATGCTTTCCCACCAATACGAGCTCCGCATCGAGG
>DATKXE010000474.1:0-3998 GCA_035529195.1 Anaerolineales bacterium | reverse complement strand
CTGTCAGCTGCAGCTTTGATGCTGGAGAGCACCTTGACACGGCTACTTGCTGTAGCACAATACTATCACTTTGCTTTTCTGGTGGTTAGCCTGGCCCTTTTGGGTTTTGGTGCCAGCGGATCATTTCTCAGTATATTCCCTGGATGGATTTCAAAGCATGACGATCAGGGTCGCAATTTAGGCCGTGATAGAACGTTGGTTATATCTGGATTGGGATTTTCTGCCAGTTTAGTGATCGCCTACATTATTATCAATTGGTTGCCCTTCGACAGCTACAGCATAGCCTGGGATCGACGTCAAGTAATCTATTTTGTCATTTACTACTTAATATTAGCAATCCCTTTTTTGTTCGCTGGTTTGGGAATTGGAGCCGTACTCTCATCCAGTCCTGGTGAAAATAATCGGGTTTACGCAGTAAATTTAATAGGCTCAGCTATTGGGATCTTGCTGGGATTGTTTGTGATGCAATTTGCTGGTGTTCCTGGTGGACTGCTCGCTAGTGGAGTACTTGGTATATCGGCTGTTCTGGGCTCGCGAGGATTGGTGTCCAGGTTCTGGCGTACCGTAATTTGGGGGATGCTGATCTTGGGGATAATGGGAGTGTTGTCCCTTTCGATTACCAACCAAAGATTTAATTCGCCAATTGGAATATCTATTTCCCCATACAAAGGATTGCCATATGCCCTGCAGGTACCGAATGCTGAGCGAATATTCGGTTCCTGGAATGCTTTCTCCAGGATCGATGTTATTGCTGGTGCGAGCACGCATATCTTACCCGGTTTGAGTTATACCTACTCGGGAAGCCTACCAGAGCAGCTAGGAATGGCTTTCGATGGCGATGCTTTAAGACCGGTGACATTAATTGATCCTGACCAATTTCGAGCAGCTGATTATTTACCAGAAGCCGCAGCATTCCACCTCCATCCTGATGGAAAAGCATTGGTATTGGATTCTGGCAGTGGGTTTGGAGCTGTGCAGGCATTAGCCAGTGGGGCGTCCCAGGTAAGGGCTGTTGTGGATAATCCATTAATTATTAAAGCGATTTCAGAATCTGCACCAGATCACGATATCTACCAGCATGTCGATGTTCAAACGATTTCTGAGGCTACCCGGGTATATCTTGCCTCTCATGTAGATGAATTTGATGTGATCATGGTGCCGCTTAACGAACCTTACCGACCGGTAGCAAACGGTGCGTATAGTCTCGCCGAGAATTACAAGTTGACAGTGGAAGCCTTTTCACAGATTTTCTCACGGTTAACCACAGATGGAGTTCTGGTGGTAACTCGCTGGCTGCAAACGCCACCAAGTGAGGAGCTACGAATGTGGGCTACATTAATCGAAGCGATTTCCAGAATGGGAATCGAAGATCCGGGCAGCAAGTTGGTAGCCTACCGAGGAATTCAGACGATGACCATCCTTGTCCAGCTGGAAGGCTGGAATGAGGACCAGTTAGCGATGATTCGTGAATTTACGAAGCTGCGCCGATTTGATTTGGTATGGGCAGTGGACATCGAAGCACAGGAGGCTAATCGCTTCAATAAATTGGATGAAGCTGTGTATTACCGGCGATTCAGTGAACTGTTAGCTGCTGAATCCCGGGAAAGATATTATGATAATTATCCATATTCAATTCACCCAACAACCGACGATCATCCATTTTTCTTTCACTTTTTCAAATGGGAACAAGCGCCTCAGATATTAGCGACATTTGGTCGAGTTTGGCAGCCGTTTGGAGGCAGTGGTTATTTCGTACTTATTGCACTCCTTTTTCTGGTCTCTGTATTCAGCATAATCTTGATAGTGATCCCATTGCTCATCAACCGAAATTTCTCAGATCATTCATTACAACAGCGTGAGCAGCACAGGACAACCCAGATAAATATCCCCCTCTGGAGAGTATTCGTATATTTTGGGAGCATAGGGATAGCATTTTTATTTCTAGAAATCCCATTGATCCAGAAGTGTATTTTATCAATGGGGCAGCCAGCATACGCATTCGGATTAGTAGTGCTTGTTTTACTGGTTTCTTCCAGCGTTGGCAGCATGTACTCACGCAGATTCTGGCAGAGAAAGGAGTTGGTTCTGTTGATCTTGTTTGGCTGTGCTCTTCTCACCCTGCTTGCCTTTAGCAAGATTCAAGAAATCAGCCTGGGTTGGCCACAATTACTGAGGATTTTCACCCTTGGAGCAAGTATAGTGCCCCTGGGAATGCTCATGGGATTTCCCTTCCCATTTGGATTGGTATGGCTAGAGAGAGCGGAATCCAATCTTGTACCTTGGGCATGGGCGGTCAATGGCTGTGCATCAGTTGTAGCAGCAGTTTTGGCTGCCATTATCAGCCTCAGCGCGGGCTTTTCAGTTGTATTACTATTAGGTGCAATTTTCTATGGCGGCGCGGCTCTTGCGATACGGTCCTGAATCAGTGCTCTCCAGTCAATGGTACAAAAGTTACGCCTCCCAAATTGGTAGCTTGTAATTCACCAGCAGATTTTTCAAAAAGCCACATTGTTTGTAGGAATCCCACCGGACCAATCGGGATCACTAAGCGACCGCCTTCAACCAGTTGATTTACCAATGGTTGGGGCAGGTGGTCTGGGGCAGCAGTTACCAGAATAGCATCAAAGGGAGCGAATTCCTCCCAGCCGAAATAACCATCAGCATTGAGCGTATGGATGTTCGTATATCCAAGCGAATCCAGTCTCAGAGCAGCCTGCTTAGCCAATTCCGGGATAATCTCCACAGTGTAAACTTCAACACCTAGTGCACCCAAAACTGCAGCCTGGTATCCTGACCCGGTACCGATTTCAAGGACCCTTTGACCTGGGAATGGTTGTAAAGATTGGGTCATCAAAGCTACAATAAAAGGTTGGGATATGGTTTGCCCGTAACCAATGGGTAGCGGGTGATCAGCATACGCCAAATCGCGCATATCTCCGGGTACAAATTTGTGTCTGGGTACAGAATGCATTGCAATCAAGACCGCTTGATCGTTGATGCCGCGTGGTTCGATCTGTTCTGCTACCATGCGAGCGCGAAGCGTGGCAAATTCCTTTTCATCTTTATCGGTGGGATTTATCGTTGGAGAGGATGTTTCAGTGGCTGATGGTGGTTCTTGGGTACGTTCAGGTGATTCTAGCGGTATGAATTCAGCACCAATTTGGCAAGCGCCAGAAAGAACCAGCAAAAAGAAAAACATCATTAACTTAAGAATTTTCATGGTAAACCCGCTCTCCCTATTATATAGAATCAGAGCGATCTGAGTCAATACTTGATAAATTGACGCGCACCTCTATCGGCTGTACAATTGGTCTTATTAATTAATTGGATTACCTGACATGAATAAAATGGTTTATTTTTACAATCAAGGTCATGAGAAACACTTTGAAGCTGGTCATCCTGAGCGACCGGAACGAGTGGAAGCGATCAAGTCTGCACTCGAAGAGAACGATTATTGGGCGGAATTCCCCCAGTTGCTACCGATAGAACTGCCTGAGCATATCCTGACCTCGATCCATAACAAGGAATTTCTCCGAATTTTGGAAGATACTTGTCGCAAGGGGATTCATTTTGATGCAGATACTTATACAACTGCGGCATCCTGGGATTTAGCGCTTAAATCAGCTGGTGGGGCTGGAGCTGTTGCCCGGTCTATTTGGTTGGGAGAAGCCCAACGAGGATTTGCCCTGACACGACCTCCTGGTCATCACGCGACAGCACAACAGGCAATGGGGTTTTGTTTGTTAAACAATGTCGCTTTAGCAGCTGAGTATCTGCTCCAGGAGGAAGGGGCCAACCGGCTTGCGATTGTTGATCTTGATCTGCATCATGGCAATGGCACGCAGGATATTTTCTACTCCAGAGGTGACGTATTTTATATCTCAACTCACCAATATCCTCATTACCCTGGAACGGGATGGATCGATGAGACGGGAAGTGGTGCAGGGCAATTTGCTAACGCCAATATTCCTTTGCCACCATTTTCTGGAGACAAAGCT
>DATKXE010000473.1:0-12428 GCA_035529195.1 Anaerolineales bacterium | reverse complement strand
ATCGTTGAAGGCTTTCTTCCGCTGGCTGCATGAATACGGTGTGCTGCTCGTCGATCCTGCCGAACAGGTGGTCCAGAAGTCAGTCATCAGCCCGCTGCCTCAGGTGCTAACCCCCGACGAAGTACGCTCTGCTCTGCAGGTTGCAGAGGATTTTTGGAAAAATGCACCCCATGATTCTCGCTACCTGGCGTTGTTTGATTTTTTGATCAACACTGGCTTGAAAAAGAGCGAAACCCTGGCCTTGCGTCTCAATCACATCGACTTGGAAGCACCGGGTGGAGCCCTGGTCTTTGTGCGCTACGCTAACCCCCAATACCGCTTTAAAGAACGCAAAATCCCGCTTCCAGAAAGCTGGGTCGACCATTATCCCGATTACGAATCCCAATACAACTTGACCGACCAGCTCTATCCGTGGTCTCCTCGCCGGCTGGAATACCTCTTGGAAGATATCAGTGTGCAGGCTGGATTAGAAAAACACATCTCCTTCGAGATGTGTCGTTGGACCTGTGCCCTCAGCGATTGGCAATCGGGTATGGAACCGGATAAAATCCGCCAAAAACTGGGTATTTCAAAAATCCAGTGGCGGGAAGTACGTATGAAACTGCGCAGACTATCGGATCCCAATGTGGAGTAATGGGATTATTGCCATTTGACGACAATGTCTCCAATTACATTGGCGGCTTGATCACCGCGGTCAGCAGCATTGGATAGATGGCGGTAAATCTCACGCAGCTTCAATATCTCCATTACATCATTTAAGTCCTGGGGATCGCTGAAGAGATCTGCCAGGGCTTCCCGATATACCTTTTCCACCTGATTTTCCAGGGCTTTGGCCCGCACAGCATGGTCGTTGGCTACATTGGGGTGATCCACTATTTCCGATACACCTCGCTGGATTTCTACCGCAGCATCGGTTAGAAGTGATACCATTCGTTCAAGAAATTGATTTGGTTCGACGTTCAGGGTGGCCATACGGTCGATAGTTTCTTCAGCATAATCGAGGATATCATCAATCGTTAGTGAGAGAGTGAAGATATCTTCCCGGTCAAAGGGTGTAACGAATGTACGGTTAAGCTCATCGATCAATATCCGCCGCACCTCATCTTCCTCAGATTCGATCTTGGAAACCTGCTCAGCAATAGCTATGTCCGGCTGCTGCATGTACAGCTTGAGTGCCTCTAATCCCTTTACAGTAAACTCAGCCTGCTGGATTAGAAGTTCCAGGAATCGGTTGCTCTTCTTTCGACGGGAAAAGAATTTCATGGGTTAGGCTCCCTTTCTTTGAAGTATCCAGTTGCATACCAATCAAAAATATCAAGAGTTCTCTATTACGGAAAAAGTGCAAGATTATTACCATTATACCGTTCAGTCCCCCCACTTAGAGCGGGAAACACACTCACCTGGTCACCAGCTGCAAGTAAGGTATCTAAATGCCCATTCAGGTATCTGATATCTCTCCCGTTTACCAGGATATTAAGATTCTCGTGCAGATTGCCTTTGTTGCTGATCAGTTCTGGTTCCAGAACAGGTAGAAGGACAATGATCTCAACCATGAGTTCCCCAACGGTTAACGGTTTTGGAATGGGGAAATCAATATATTTTTGACCAGCAGCCTGGCGCAGATTGGCATAAAAACTAACCCGCACTTTGCTCGGTTTCGACATCAGCAAACCTCAAGATAAGTTTAACCACTTCGGTTGTGTTTCCCGTGATCTGGAAGGATTGGGTTGGTCGATAACCGGGCACCCAAACGATTTGTTCAGCACTGCACACTAATGGCCATCTCCTCCTTGCCCGGCGGGGGATTTTTTCGTTGATCATGAAATCTGAGATTTTCTGCGAATGCCCATCCATCCCAAAGGGCTGCAGCCGGTCACCCTCCTTACGGGCACGAACCAACAAGGGTAATTTAATTTGCTCCAAATCCAGCCATACTTGATTTAAATTAGCTTTCACCTTAGACACATGGAAAGGAAATTCGTTAATGGCTACCTTGACTGCTGAGAGCTGCCATCCGGATTGAAGATCGACAGTACCTCCAACCTCCAGAAAGATCTGATCCCCAATCACCTGAGGCCATTCAGCCGAGGGGAGCTCTGCCTCCCATTCTGCTATCCACAATTTACCTGGCTCGGATACTAATTTTAATCCTGAGATTAAATCGATCTCAGCAGATGGTCGCGAGTCCTGGATATAATTAACCCCTCTCTCTACAGCCTCAAAACTGATATCACGCATTTCTGGACGCAATTGAGCAATTGCCCTGCGAATGAGGTGACGCTGCATACCCACGGGGTATTGCCTGCTTAGGCTGGTATCCAATGCAACAAAATCCACCCCCGTTGCAACCAGGCTGTCCGACCAGGCGGCGTCAACCAGGTTGACGATCAAATCCCTGTCACCTCGAGTGACCTCTGCGGTTTGCCAGATCAGCTTGCGTACTGCTGGGTTGAAAGTCTCCAGAAAAGGGATCAGATCAAGACGCAAATGGTTCCTGAAATATGTTGCGTCCTGATTAGAAGTATCACTAATCGGGCTTAAACCTCTTTTGTGGCAGTAAGCCAGTATCTCAGCTCTCCACACTCCCAACAGGGGTCGCACCAGAGGGATCTCATCGTGCCAGGCATTTGGCAGCCAGCGATAAGACATTCCACTCAACCCGCTTATCCCGGACCCACGCAGCAAATGCATTAATACAGTTTCAACCTGATCATCTGCTGAGTGCCCCACCACCACTGCCTGGGCATTAAGATCTTCGGCACATTGGAATAAGAAACGATAACGGGCATTCCGGGCTGCTTCTTCAAGCGATTCTTGCTCTTGTTCAGCAAGTGCTTGCACGTCCCCATCACCCAAAATGAACTGCAAACCTCGCGATTGGGCAAAATTACGCACAATATCAGCCTCCGCAGATGATGCCGGGCGTAATTGATGATCAAAGTGGGCCACTACGACAGGGTAACCATTCTGATCGAGTATATCTAAAACACACAAGCTGTCTGCACCACCTGAAACACCGACCAAAATTGGGTGTTCATGGTCAAATTGGCATTCATCTTGCAGAATTTTTGCAGGATCACTCAGCATGTTATCTAAATTATAGCCCAAACAAAGCTGCCATCTTGATTACCCTAATTTCTCCGTGTAAGCACCTTACATAAGTGGTACTTGTCGAGGCATTGGGTTTATGCTAGACTGAAATTCAAGAATCAATGGAGAATCGTGATGCCAGCAAAAATATTAATTGTAGATGATGATGTCGATACCCTGCGTTTAGTTGGCATGATGCTGGAAACCGAGGGATTTGATATCATCGCTGCCAAATCTGGAATGCGTGCCATAGAACTTGCCCGCAGCGAATCGCCAGATCTGATCATTCTGGATGTCATGATGCCAGAATTGGATGGTTATGCAGTCACCAGCCAGCTGCGTACAGACAAGACTACACGCGCGATTCCAATTTTAATATTCACTGCCAAAACTGGACATGATGACAAAATGCTGGGCTTAGAACTCGGTGCGGATATCTATCTCACCAAGCCCATCTCAACCCGCGAGCTGCTATCGAATGTGAATCAATTGTTATCACCCCCAGAGGAAAGTGTGCAAGTTATCCCCTCACAGGTTCCTGAGGGGGTGGTTGCAGTCATGGCTGCAAAGGGCGGCATGGGTGTCTCGACAGTTGCGCTAAACTTGGGTTTTTCTATCTACAAACATGCAGCACAGCGAGTGATCGTCGCTGATTTTCGACCTGGACAAGGAAGTCTCGCCTTGGAGCTCGGTTATGAACGTGAGGTGAGCAATAACTCGCTCTTGGATCTGCCACCAGAAAAAATCAATCAGCAGCTGATTGAAGAAAAACTTGTGGAACACAGCTCTGGCGTAACCCTCTTGCTCAGCTCTCCCCAGCTGCGAGATGCAAAATACATCTCAAAGACCGAAAATTTTGAGATCATAGCCAATCTCCTGCCCCAATTTGCAGCCTATACCATCTTTGATCTGGCACCTGGAATGACAGCCATTAATCATAAAGTCCTTCCAATTTGCAGTGAAGTGGTTGTGATTGTTGAACCCTCCACCCAATCCGTCAACCAAACAAAGGACTTACTCGAGGAGTTATCTCTGCTGGCCATCAAATCAGAACAAATCAGGTTGTTGGTTTTCAATCGCATTCACTCAAGCCTGCAGTTATCTTTTGGCGAGGTAGAGGAACAGCTTAATTTGCCAATCTGCAGCTCTTTTTCGCCCAACCGCGAATTGGTGAATCAGGCCTCCCTCGAACACGCCCCATTTATCACTTTAAAACCAGAAGGGCTGACTGCCCAGCAGATCAATCAGTTGGCTACTAGTCTGATCATACAAAACGAATGAATGCCAACCAGAATGAGATTTCCGCTGAAATTCAAGATTTGATCAATATGGCTGCTCGCCTGATCTCGTCGGCCAGGTGTGGAGTCGTCCTGACAGGGGCTGGTATTTCCACACCCTCGGGCATACCAGATTTTCGCACCCCGGGGAGTGGGATTTGGTCGTACTTCAATCCCATGGAAGTAGCATCGCTGAGCGCATTCCGCTACCAACCAGAAAAGTTTCTCACCTGGTTCCACCCGCTGGCGAAGAAGATTCTCCAGGCTTTACCGAATCCTGCCCATTACGCCCTGGCGATCCTCGAAAAAGCCGGATACTTGCAAACGATTATCACCCAGAATATAGATGGCCTGCACCAACGAGCTGGATCGGAGCAAGTGCTTGAAGTACACGGCACCATGGAGTCTCTCACCTGTATCGGATGCTACTCTAAATATCCTTCCGAGGACTTTATCTCCAGCTTCATTTACAAAGGAATACCCCCGCGCTGCCCGGATTGTGATCAAATCTTGAAACCGGATGTGATCCTCTTTGAAGAACAACTTCCAAAACAGACCTGGCTCAAAGCCCAGAAAGCCTGCCAAACCTGCGGTGTGATGCTGGTGGCTGGATCATCTCTGGAGGTCACTCCTGTCGCCACCCTTCCTCAAAGAGCGCTTGAGAACCATGCCAAATTGATCATCATCAATCAGAGCCCGACCTATCTCGATTCATTCGCTGAGGTGCGCATCCAGGGGGATGTGGCTGATGTTCTCCCGTTAATTTCCCAAGCGGTGATAGATGACTGAATCGGCTCAAGCCTCGCTACTTGAACGCTACCGCAGATTGGCAGAAATCTCCCGCAATCTCGCCTCCACTGTAGATTTAAATATCCTGCTGGATCGCATCACCGAAGCTGCTGCTCACGTCTGCGGCTCTGAGGCTGCCTCGATCCTGCTCTATAATGAAAACGATGGACAACTTTACTTCGAATCCGCCACCAATCTCGAAGAACCCCTGATGCGGGGCTTAATCGTCCCGCTCGAAGGCAGCATTGCGGGGTGGATCGTGTCCAATAATCAACCAATTATCATACACGACACGCAAAATGACCCCCGTCATTTCAGCCAGGTAGGCAAAGCGACGAATGTCACCACCACCTCTTTGCTCGGAGTTCCACTGGTTGCCAAAGATAGGGTCATCGGTGCTTTGGAAGCCATCAATAAGCGCAGTGGTCAATTTACACAGGATGACCAGGAGATATTGATGGACCTGGGCGCTCAAGCTGCGGTAGCAATTGAAAATGCCCGTCTCTTCCAGCAATCAGATTTAATCGCCGAGATGGTGCACGAACTGCGCACACCGCTAGCATCCCTGAGAACTGCATCTCACTTATTACTGCGCAAGGATGTCAGCGAAGACCAACTGCAGAAGGTAGTTGGCATTATTGATACTGAAACTACCCGCTTGATCGATATGACCACATCCTTCTTAGATCTCGCCCGGTTGGAATCAGGCAGAATACCATTCCATTCAGAATTGTTCGATCCCACCCAACTGTTGAAGGAATGCGTGGGCTTGATGCATGGTAAAGCCAGTGAAAAAAACCTGCGTTTAAACTTATATGTACCGGATGAATTACCAGCCATCAAAGGTGATCAGGACAAAATCAAGCAAGCTTTGCTCAACTTGATCAGCAACGCCATTAATTATAATAAACCTTCCGGAACGATCACCGTATCAGGACACAGTAAACAGGATGAACTGGTGATCTCTGTGAATGACACCGGACAAGGCATCAGGCCAGCCGAGATCGATCATCTTTTCGATAAATTTTACCGTTCACAAACGACAGAGAAATCGGTCCAGGGTACTGGCTTAGGATTAGCAATCTGCAAGAAAATTGTTGAAGCCCATGATGGTCATATTAGTGTACAGAGTGAAGTAGGTATTGGGACAACCTTCTCGGTCCACCTTCCGGTAAAAATAGGTTAACGCGCCCCTCGCCTCCCAAACTGACGTTCCAGCAAATCCACTGATAGATGTATCATGGTCGGTCTCCCATGAGGGCATGTACGTGGCGCCTGGCATTTTTCAAGATCATTGAGCAGGGCGCGCTGCTCGTCCACCGATAATATTTTCCCTGCTTTCACCGCGGCGCGCTTGCAGATACGAGCGATAATTTTGGCTTCCTGTTCCGATTGCAGAGGTTTCTCATCCTCTTCGAAATCTTCAACCAAAACGCGTAGCGCTGCGCTGGGCTCAATGCCCGTTAGAATCTGGGGAATTGAACGTACTAGAAAAGTGTTCAATCCGAAGCCTTCAACCTGAAAACCTAACTCCGTTAATATCGGCAGCTGGTCAGTAATCAAACCTGCTTCTGCTGCGGAAAATTCAACCGCTGCAGGTTGCAATAGAGTTTGGGAGGGGATGGATTCCTGTCTTTCTTCAAGATAACGTTCGAATAGGACGCGTTCATGAGCAGCGTGCTGGTCAATCAGGTAAAGGCCATCAGGACCTTCAGCGACCAGATAAGCAGCTGCAATCTGGCCCACAAGGCGCAGTAAAGGCACTCCAGAATTTTCCGTTTTTTCACCTTCTGGTTCCCAGCCCAGTGCTGTTTGCTGGATTTCTTGATCGACAGAGACCCAAGATTGTCTTGTTGGGCTGAACTCGTAATCTAAATCCGGCATGCCAGGTGAATTCATTCCGATGCCTGGCACGGGTGTATGCGCCAGCAAAGCCCGTCTCGTAGCACGCTGGACCGCGCTGAAAACCCGATCCCGCTCACGGAAACGGACTTCCGCTTTGGTAGGATGGACATTAACATCCACCATTTCTGGGGGCATTTTTAAGAATAACGCCGCTTGCGGGTATCGCCCAACCATCAAGTAAGTATGGTAAGCCTGGACAACAGCTGTAACCAAAGCAGAATCCTGGACCCAGCGTCCATTGATGAATATGGTAATCTCTCGCCGATTAGAACGTGTGTGGGATATGGCACTGGTGAAGCCGGTTACTGATAAGTGCTCATATTCCGCCAGCACTTCCAGCATTTGCTGGGCAAGTTCCACACTATACAATGAGGCCAGTACTTCACGCCGATCACCACTACCACTGGTCTGAACCGTTATGCGATCATCCTGGCGCAGCTGAAAGCGCACCTCAGGATATGCCAGGGCGTAACGAGTTACAAATTCTTCAATGTGCCGGCGTTCGGTGACATCTTTTTTAAGGAATTTCAACCTGGCAGGGACATTATAGAATAAATCAGCCACCTTAATCACGGTGCCAACAGATGTACCCACTGGTTCAATAGCAAACATATGCCCGCCATCCACTTTCAGCTTCGCACCAAGGTCAGAGTCCGAGGTTCGAGAGGTAATTGATAGGTGAGAAACCGATCCAATTGAAGCCAGAGCCTCTCCCCGGAATCCCAATGTATTGATATTAAATAAATCTTCAGCAGTAAATAGTTTACTGGTTGCATGCCGGGAGACAGTTAAATGAAGTTCATCGGTTTGGATCCCCGAACCATCATCTGAGACTTCAATAACACGTCTGCCAGCCTCTTTGATACTGATGGCGATCTGTTTTGCACCTGCATCCAGCGAATTCTCCACCAGCTCTTTGACTACAGAAGCCGGACGTTCGACCACCTCTCCTGCAGCAATTTGGGAAGCAACCTCGGGCGCTAAAATATGGATGGGCATGCAAAAATTATATCAGGTGGCTGAGATCACGAGACCGATGCGGATATCATTTCTACAATCCATTCTGGCTAGGATCATTAAATTCCTGGCCCAGTATCCCTTATAATTAGTTGATGAGCTGGTCGGTATTATTCTTCGATTTGGATGACACCTTATACCCCAAAACGAACGGTCTCTGGGAAGCCATCCGGATCCGCATGACAGATTATTTGCGCGATCCACTTGGATTTTCCCCAGATGAAATCCAAGAAATCCGTCAATCATATTTTGAGACCTACGGTACAACCCTGCGTGGTCTCCAAGCCCACCATGCTGTAGATGAGAACGCTTATCTAGCTTACGTCCACGATTTGCCTTTGGAGCAATATATCTCACCAAATCCACAGCTGCGGATTATGCTGGACAGTTTGCCGCAAAGGAAATGGATCTTTACCAATGCGGATGCCGATCATGCTGATAGAGTCATCAAAGTACTCGGATTAGAAAATTGTTTTTCAGGAATTATCGATGTACGCGCCCTTGGATTTCTATGCAAACCCGACCAACAAGCGTACCTGCGCGCTTTAGACCTGGCAGGTGAACCTGATCCAGGTAATTGTGTACTGCTTGATGATGCTCTCCGAAACCTGATGCCTGCACACCGGGCGGGATTCACAACGGTTCTGGTTGGTAGTGCTGAAGAATACCCGCAGGTGAATTATTCCATCGAAAACATAAATGATCTTCCCAATAGCTTCCCTCAATTATGGTCAGGCGGTGGCAAATCAAATTAATTCTCCAAACTTACCCATTCACTGGAGCGAGATTGTATGGACCTGGATAGAGCATTCCTGGTAATAGTTCTGACAGTGGGTGCAGTAATCTTGTTCAATGTCATCATTTACCTCTCTGTTCGACGGGGAAACGAAGTTACCACCATCGATTTAATGCGTAAAGCCGCGCGACGCGCTCGGAACCCCTGGCAGGATGAAGACGATGCCCTCAAGGAGCTCTCCGAAATCGTTTCTGGGCTTCAATCGGGTAAGGTAAAAATCGATTCAGTGGATGAGCAAATCATTAAAGATGATTGACAAGAGAACAACTTATCGGGAAGCCATCCAAATGATCCCCTCGGGTGGCATGCTGGCGCTGGGCGGGATGACCAATTACAGGAGACCTGTTGCTTTCTGTAAAGCTTTGATAAATCACTATCGAGAGACTGGAGAACCCAAAGAACTAACCCTGTTATCGTTTACCGCTGGATTTGAGAGCGATATTTTGGTTGGCGCTGGAATCGTGAATAATGTCCGCTCTTGTTATTTTGGGCTGGAGATATTTGGACTGGCACCGATGTTTACCCATTATGCGAACCGGGGGGAAATAAAGGTGATCGAGGAAACAGAAGCCAGCATTGCACTCGGGCTGCGCGCCTGTTTGGCGGGTATTGGATTTATGCCAGCGAGAGCTTGGTTGGGTACTGATTTACTTCGCCTGCGCCCGGATGTTCGCACTATCACGGACCCCTATACCAACGAGGAATTAGTCGCCTTTCCTGCCATTAAACCTGATGTAGCTGTGATTCATGCCATCAAGGCTGATTATGAAGGCAATGCGATCATTGGCGCAAACAAAGCTGTCGATGAAGAGCTTACCCTGGCCGCGGATAAAGTGATCGTTACCGCCGAAGAAATCGTCAAGCAGCTGGATCGGGCTGACCTGATAACCCAATTCGTCGATGCGGTTGTCCATGCCCCCCAGGGAGCCTTGCCGACCTCCTGTCACCCACTTTACCAGATCGATGGCGATGCGCTTTTAACTTATGTCGAACAAGTAAACGATCCAACCTCATTTGAAACATACCTAAACCAATTCTTAAAATTCTGATCTTTCACTTGCCTTGATCTTATTTTATTCTAATCATTGTATGGTAATTTTATAATGAATTAGGTTTATTGATCACTGGAGATAATATGAGTAAAAAAATCCTGTTAATTGGTGGGGCAGCAGTTATCGTGCTGCTTTTAGTATTGGGGTCGTTCTCTATTGGTATGCTCGTAGGTGGCGGGGTAACAGGTGGTGAGGTAACAAATGGCGAAACACCGCAAGCTTCAACATCGTCCGCGGTGTCCACTGCCTCAACTATCCTTCAGGAAACCGTTGAAGATATCCTGCAGACTTCTCCCCCACAAGCCACCAGCACCCCAGCCGATCTCGAAGAACTTTTCGATCCTTTCTGGCAGAGTTGGGAGCTGGTCCACGATTTATACATCGACCAACCTGTAAGTAATGAATTGATGATGCAGGGCGCGATCAAGGGCATGATGGACTCTCTTGGTGACCAGCACTCGTCATACATGGATCCAGACCAGTACCGCCAGGCGAATGTGCCCCTTGAAGGTGGGTACGAGGGCATTGGTGCCTGGGTTGATGGAACCAGAGAATACCTGACCATCGTCAGCCCGATGCCAGATTCCCCAGCTGAAAAAGCTGGTTTGCAGCCCGGTGACCAGATCATTGCAATCGATGGCGAGGATATGACCGGTATCGATGGAAATCTGGTCATCCGCAAAGTGCTCGGACCTGCAGGCACCTCGCTAACCCTGACAATATATCGGGAAGGTGAGGAGGAACCATTTGATGTAACCTTAGAACGTGCCCGGATTATTGTTCCTGTACTCGAATACGAAATGCTGGATGGAAACATTGCCTATATCAAGCTGTATAGCTTCAGTGAAACTGCCACCGAGGAATTAGCTGCTGCTCTCGAAGACCTGATGGAGCAAGAACCTGCAGGTTTGATTCTTGATCTGCGGAATAATCCTGGCGGTGAGCGAGATTCTGCGGTTGAGATCAGCTCACAATTTATTGGCGAAGGTGCGATTATGTACCAGGAATATGGGGATGGCAGCCGCGATACCTTCGAGGCCGTAATGGGTGGCCTGGCTACCGATATACCGCTGGTGGTATTAATTAACGATGGTTCTGCCTCGGCGTCTGAGATTGTGGCTGGCGCGATTCAAGATTACGAAAGGGGAACACTGGTAGGAACGGTTTCCTTCGGTAAGGGCTCGGTACAAAATTGGATCCCGTTAGTTGATGAGCAAGGAATGGTGAGAGTAACTATCGCCCGCTGGTTAACTCCAAACGGTCGCACTATTCACGAGTTAGGCGTTGTACCAGATATCGAAATCGAATTCACCGAGGAAGATTTCCTAAAAGAAATCGATCCTCAACTCGATAAGGCCATCGAACTATTAACCAGTCCTTGAAAAATCCAAAGGAGCAGTGATGTTATTTTATAACGTAAATTATTGGGTCTACATGCTGCCAGCGATCGCACTTGTGCTGTTCGCCCAATATTATGTGCGCTCATCTTACAAGAAATGGAGTCAGGTTGGGACTCGCAGCCGCATGACCGGAGCACAGGCAGCAGAACGTTTGATTAAAACCGGACGTTTATATGATGTTCGCGTTGAAGCAGTGTCTGGAAAAATGACCGACCACTACGATCCTCGTACAAAAATTCTCCGGTTATCACAAGGTGTTTACCAGACTGCCTCTGTCGCTGCAGTAGCAATCGCCGCCCACGAGCTTGGTCACGCGCTCCAGGATAACGAGCAATATTTCCCGCTAAAATTACGGTCTGCCATCATCCCAGCTGTAAATATCGGATCAACCCTGGGTTGGGTGTTCATTATCCTTGGGCTCTTCATGCACTGGTCCGGCCTGGCATGGGCAGGGGTGATCGTGTTCTCCGCTGGTGCTCTGTTCGCACTGGCTACTTTACCGGTGGAACTAAATGCATCGGCGCGTGCAAAGGAGCTGCTGGTTCAATCCGGGATCATTGTTGGAAAAGAAGAACAAAAAGGCGTCAACCAGGTGTTAAACGCCGCGGCTTTTACTTATGTTGCTGCTCTGCTGACATCGATCATGCAGCTGCTGTACTTCACCAGTTTGGTTGGAGGGATGGGCGGTCGCAGGCGATAAATCCATGTCGACCAGATCCATTCTCTATTTGCTGGTTATCGGCATCGTAGCTGGCATATCCGCCCTCATCGGAACTATGGCTGGGGGCGTATTCGTATTTTCATACCTGCAATCTGTGGAAGCGACTCCAACGAATACCATTCCGCCAACACCAACTCAGCAGGTAAATCTCGATATATCTACTTCCTCACTAGAAACTTCGATTATCGATGCGGTTGAAACAGTTGCTCCTACCGTGGTGACAGTGGTTGGAGAAATATCGGGTCGCCCTGTTAGTGGGAGCGGTGTGGTCATATCTTCCCAAGGTTATATCCTTACTAACAACCATGTAGTCGAAGGTACTTCAATGGTCGCTGTGATCCTCACTGACGGCGTCGAACTGCCAGCACAAATCGTGGGGAC